>JAJQDO010000176.1 GCA_021202175.1 Clostridiales bacterium
AACGTGGTGTCAATCTGCATTTCTTTTTGAATTTACTTTTGACACCCTAATCAACTTTGAAATGTTACAATCATTATTATGATAGGGTTATATCTGTTTGCTGTAGCCGAGTTGTTATAGAAGATATAAATTTGGACGAAGGGTGTGGATTATATGGATTTGAACACATTGCAATCTATCCTTACAATCGGAGAAACCGTAGCAGTAGAATTTAAACGTTGCGGGAACGGAATAGAATCGGACACGTATGAGAGTGTATGCTCTTTTTTGAACAGGTTCGGCGGCGATTGCACAGATGTATATCCGAAAGCAGAATATATTTACGGAAAAGAAGATATTTCCATATGCAAAGATAGATGATTTGCGCTTGGATTTGTTGCCAAGGGTTCGTCAGATGGCGGTAAATCATGCCGGAGGGACACATCAGTGGAAGGACATGAGTGATGATGAACTCCTGAAAAGCGCAGGACTTTATGGCACGGACAGAGCTACCGGTGAAAGCGGCTATAATTTGGCAGCAATTATGCTTCTTGGAAAGGATGATGTGATACTTGATGTTTGCCCGGCTTATCTTACGGATGCGTTACTGCGCAAAGTAAATACAGACCGTTATGACGACCGGGAAATTGTCAGGACAAATTTGATTGAAAGCTATGATCAGCTGATGGAATTTGCCAGAAAACATTTGCTGGACAAGTTTTTCCTGGAAGATGATGCAAGGGTCAGCCTGAGAAATATTCTGGCGAGGGAAATGAAAGCAAAACCGGCACCAAAGTTGGCACCAATGGCACCAAAGTTGGCACCAATGGCACCAAAGTTGGCATCAATCAGGATGAGGATATTATATTAGAAATTATTCGCGCAGATGGCTCTGTTACACAAAGAAAAATAGAACAGGAAACAAATATTTCACTTCGGAGTATAAAAAGGATTATGACAAAATTGCAAACAGAAGGGAGAATTGTGCGGATTGGAAGTCATCGTTCAGGAAAATGGAAGGTGATCGAGTAGGGTTAACAGGTGAAAATCACCCCCCATTTTATGATTAAAAAATGGGGCAACATTTGCCGAAAATCCTGCAAAACGCGACAATACCCTCGAAAAATCGCGTGAAAACGACAAGTCAGATGACAGAGACTTGTGAAATACGGTCTCAAGAAGGCTCGTAGAGCTCCACAGTTCAGCAAACGTTAATCGACTTGTTCAAAAGCAATCAAAACAGGGCAAAACCCCGGAAATACAGAATTTTCCGGGGTTTTCTTGCGTCTATGGGGCTGATATATTTGGCGTGGTTTGAAAAAATTTGGTATGTTCTGGCCATGTTGCAGTGCATGTTTTGTCTCTTCGTGTGCCTCGATTTTCTTCTGGATTCTGACGTTCATTCTTTCTTCTGGAGTTTTTTCTGTTCTCTTTCCTTTGGCTCCAGATACTCTGTAACGAAGTGATAGTCTTCATCTTCCAGTAGGCTCACTTGGGTCAGTACGCGACGATGACTGCATAATCCTACTCGTCATCTTCGTTAAAATCTAGTGAATCAGTGGTCAAATCCGTAGAGATGGTGGAATGAAATGATAAAAATTAATGAAAAATAATAAAAAATGTGTTATACTATAGAAAAAAACGGGAGGTTTTTCATGTTAGCAAAGGAACGACAAAATGCGATTGTGGCACAGGTTAATGCAAACGGATCAGTTTTGGTGAAGGAATTAAGCAGGCAGTTTGGCGTGACAGAGGATAGTATTCGAAAAGATTTGACTTTGCTGGAGAAAAAAGGATTACTGAAAAAGACCTATGGCGGAGCGATGAAAATACGTATTAATGCACACGAATTTACAGTATCTGAGCGGAAGGATGAGAATCTGGAGCAAAAGGTGCGGATAGCGCAGAAGGCCATGGGTCTGATTGAGCCGGGAGATATGATATTCCTGGATATCTCCACATCGAATCTGGAACTGGCGAAGCGATTGATTCAATCAGACTTTAATGCGACCCTTGTAACCAATATGGTTGAGATTATGCTCCTTTTTGTGGGTGAGGAAACAAGTCGACTCCGTTTAATTTTCATCGGTGGGGAGCTGAGTACGGGAAAGGGAGGTTTTGTTGGAAGTCTTACGAATCAGGAATTGGTAAAGTATCGGTTTGATAAGGCATTTATGGGGACAGTCGGTGTGGATTTGGATAACAATCGCGTATCGACCTATCATGTGGACGACGCCACGACAAAGTCGGTTGCTCTGGCATCCGCGGCGAAGTCGTATATGATGTTGGAGAATCGCAAGCTTGATCGGGAAGGGAATTATCAATATGCGAAAATCGGTGATTTTACGGGAGCAATTCTTGACCGGGAACCGAATGCGAATGTGAAAAGACAAATGCTGCAGTATATGATTGACTGGGTTTATTAGAATGTCTGTTTCTCATTATGATGTCAACCGTATCATAATCTGGACTTTTGGATGATGACGCATCCAAGAGTCTTTTTTTATTTACGGAAAAAGGAAGAAGAACAAATAATAAAAACAAATAAAAATAACGAAAAAATTATTGACAATAAGAAAAATCAATGCTATATTATGATTGTAATAAATAATAATCAATAAAAATAAATAAAAAAGAAAGGAGAACAAACTGGAATTGGGAAAACGAATTGAAATATTGAAAGATAAGATGCTTTCCCAGCCTCGATCCGCGTCGATTGACCAAGCGAGGAGCATTACCGATTCCTACCG
>JAJQDO010000192.1 GCA_021202175.1 Clostridiales bacterium
ACGTGCGATATTCCAGAGATAAGCCCAAAGACTGCAAGTTCTGTTACTACTGGCAAGGCCGGGAGAAGGGCTGTCTGATGGGCGAAGATAACTGCGCCTATCTCATCCGTGAGGAAGAACCAGCGGAACGCAGTCGGTGTGATGGCTGTCCATACGGAAGATATTCGCCTTGCATTGGCTGGTGTACTGTGGATGTGATAAACGCTGTTTTCAAGAACCGGCTGGCCGCAGTTATTGTTCAGACCGATACAAAGTGGGCGGACGCTATTTTTCAATCGTTATCACATATTCGCGCGTTGCAGAGTGTCCCACCGAACGCTCAATGCCGGTGAGTACGTCTGGCTCCTTCAAACTGTAAGAATAGGTCACTTTCACGCGAACTTCACCTACACTTGTCCCTATCACCTTACAGGTCTGGGCATTTGTGCCTGTCAGGATCGCGTAAGCCTCACCATATACAAATTCCCAGTCCCAAAGATTGTAGCCGGTATCAAATTCAGATGGCCCGGTAATGTCGACAGAGTCCCCCACTGAAATAGTATACTCCCCGTCCGGCTGGTTTTCAACAACGGTATCCGTCCCGATTTCCACAGCAATCAGCGATTCCACTTCATAAGGCTCTGACTCGAACTGCGCACAGGTATAGAATACAGCAACCGACTCATCCACATACATAACGCGCACATTAATTTCAGTCATCACACCGCTGAGACCTCTGACGGGACAGATGTATTCGCCGTCATGCAGACAGGCAAACATCGCAGTCCACGTAAAGGGCGGAACCGTTGAATAAACGCCTCTGTTTTTTGTAGCGGAGTCCGACTCAATGATGAAATAGGAACTGTCATAAATCTGCCCGGAAGCCAGAGTGACCGTTGTCGGAATATAAATCACCTGCTGTTCGGTGCCATAGTTGTTATTTACATAAATTTCCTGTCTGTTATCGTCGTTGTCATAAATGAATTCAGATGGGAAGGTGGTGGCGGTACCATCCGCTATGAGCATCGCTTCACCTACGGCGGCCGTAAGCCTGCCATCCATTGTCTGGTAACTGCCGTCCGCCAGGAGATACAGCCCTGTCGTAAACGAATCCCCGATGTAGCTCGCTCCTCCTGAGGACGAACCATATACATATCCGTCATTGCCAAGATCCAGGGTGGAATCACACCAGATCGCACCCTTAAGGGTGTCCCTTTCTACCGTTGCATAAATCATGATATCGCCGGTATTGCCGGTGAAGGTTCCCACAATGCCGTCTCCTGTCATAGATTTACTGCCTGTGTAATGCAACACAAACTCAATAAAGGTATAAGTCTTTCCGCTGTCATTATAATAAGGATCCGCCACAAGTTCAAATTCATATTCCTCGCAGAGCAATTCCACATACGCCGATAAAACATCGTAATCCGAGGCCGAACCCTTAAAACTTCTTACAATGCTGGTTCCGCTTGTGCTTTTTTCGCCCAGGGTCATTTCCTGTTGAGCATAATACAGGAGATCCATGGCGTCCGAGGCGGGCTTGGCGGCGGAGCCAGAGGATAGTTCCTCTGCTACAAGGATTTTCTCAGTTGAAGCAGAGCCACTGCTGTTTGTGCCGCTGCTGCCTGAGGATTTGTCCGTAGAGGCATTCGCATCAGTCTGCCCCTGACTGGCATCCGGCTGATCCCCACTGTCGTTTGCGTCGCTGCTGCTTGAAGATTGGTTCGCAGCGGCGTCCGCATCCGTGTCAGTCTGCCCCTGACTGGCATCCGATTGGACAGAATTCGCGTCCCAATCATAGAACTCAGCCGACGTCAGCTCAAAATTACGGTAATTGTAGATATGAATTTTAACAACATAGATATTGCTGTCGGAATAATAATCATCTCCATAGTCCGTAATCAGAATATCACAGTCCCACTGGTCCAAATACCTTTTGCCGCCTCTATAGACACAATAATACTTCAAGATGCCATTATAACTCGTCTCGCGGCTGAGATAAAATAGATAATCAGATGACGCAAGCAACTCGGTATAAGCTTGCACCGCTGTGGAGGCATCCTCATCAAACTCAAAGGTATAGGTGATTCTTTTCTTGTTCCAGCTGTCCATCTTGTCGATGTCAGCGCTTACGCCAAAAAACACCTCGGGGTCCGGAATGGAGGCAATCTTTCGATTGGCAATATACCTGTGATATCCGACATACCCCGCAGTAACCACAACAAGCACACTGACGGCACAAAGCAGGGCCCTTTTCAGAATGTGGGGCCTTTTCCCGGAGCCTGCGGCTGCAACATTCCCCGTATGCCGGAAGCCTGTTCTCGTCGTATCCTGGGATACCATTTTCCCAGGGGCTAAAGGGGCGGCGCTGTCGGAATCTGTTGTGATCAATGCGCCACATTTCGGACAAAACCTGAACCCATTCTGAATTTTTGCCCCACACCGCTGACATCTCATACCATTTCCTCCTTTGGCATCCTCACCCTGTGCAGAGACGGGGGCTTTATGCCGGGGATTTTCTGATTCTCCGTACCTCCAGCAGTCTCTATGGAAAAGATACCATGTATAACTGTCCTCTGTCAAGCATGTTTTCGCGGGCATTGTCCGTATGCACGAAGGGTCCTACACTATGGATTACAAAATGAAAAACGGGGCGATGCCCAGAACAGACAAGACCCTTGGCGAACGGTATCATGAAATGCCGGAAGACCTGCTCAACCTGATCATGCGGATGCGGACGGCGC
>JAJQDO010000043.1 GCA_021202175.1 Clostridiales bacterium
CAGCTATCCTCATCCTTCCAGCAGAGAAAATGTGTCATACCCTTTTCCACAAGGAACTGAGAGAACGAAATATATCGCTCCAACAACGCGTCAACAGCCACTGCCGATTTATCCGCAAGTACCGTTTCCAGGAAAATAACCGGAACCGGCGCCGCCGGCTGCCCCAGCTCCTTCACCATGTACTCTTCTGTTTTTCCTGTCATTTTCCAGTGGATATGCTTCAGCGAATCGCCCTCCTCATAAGGTCGTACACCCTGATAAAGAGAAGTATCGTACCCCTTTCTGGAAGGAAGTACATTTTCTCCTTCCGTAGGATAATAGGCCGGATTCTTCAGATCCATATGAATCTCTTTTGTATCCGGCAAAATCATAATCTCTTGTGTCAGATAGGGCCGATCTGTTTTGGAAAAGGTGCCGAAAAGACCATAGACCTGTATCTTCGATATAGATACTTCCAAAATCCCCATGGTCTCGCTGCAAATAGCAAAAGGCGCCAATCCATGCCCTTTCCCCATCATGGCAATCGTAATCGTAAACGGTATCTCTTCTTCTGTGAGAAGATTTCGGATACGGCACGCCGCTTTCCCGTAAAATATGGGAATTCTTCTCGTATGTTCTATCTGAAGATACCCTGTCATCGTTTTATTTTTCCATCCCTCCGCAGGAATTTTTAACTGACAGGGCAGATTTCCCGGCAGCAGAAGGTAATAGATAACCGCACAAAAAAATATTCCGCAAACAAATATGATACTTACCTTTCCGGCAATGGATTCCCAGCCCACAAACATAGCAAATACGATGCAGACTCCAACCACCAGAATATCTGCAAACAGATTCAGGAAAGATATATCATTGCGTTGACGTCTGATATTTTCAATATTAACCTGTTTCTTTTGCTTCGCAATCCTTGTCATCTTTTCCTGCGCTTTCTTCTCCTTGCCATCTTTCCCTTCTCTTTCTTGTCCTTGCCATCTTTCCCTACGCTTTCTTGTCCTTGACGTCCGGCACCTTTACATTTCGCTGGATCTCTCCCAGAATCTTTTCTATATTTTCTTCGGAAAGTCTGACCCTCGATTTCAACACAATCCGATGCCGAAATACATCGAGAAGAACCTCCTGCACATCTTCCGGCACGACAAAATCCCGTCCATGGAGATAAGCATTTGCTTTCGCCATACGACACAAGGCCAGTGAACCTCGCGGACTGACACCCAGCACAATCAGCTCATGGTCCCTGGTCGCCGCCGACAACCGGGCGATATACTGGTAAATGAGTGGGGAGATATAAACAGACGCCGCCTCTTCCTGCATTTCAAGTAATTCATCCACCGTTATCACCTGTTCCAACGCATCCAGAGGATTACTGTTATGGCGGTCGCTCATCAGATGAATCTCCTCCTCCACATTGGGATACCCCATGGACAGCTTAATCATAAAACGGTCCAGCTGAGATTCCGGCAGCATCTGCGTTCCGGCGGAACCCACCGGATTCTGCGTGGCAATCACAAAAAACGGATGGGGAACCGCATGGGTAGTACCATCCACAGTCACCTGTCTTTCCTCCATAACCTCTAAAAGGGCGGACTGTGTCCGGCTGGAAGTCCGATTAATCTCGTCCGCCAAAAAGAGGTTGGTCATCACCGCGCCATTACGGTATGTAAAATTCGCCTTCTCCTTATTATAATAATAAAATCCGGCCACATCGGACGGCATGACATCCGGCGTGAACTGCATCCGCCTGTAATCCAGCCCCAGAGTCTTTGCGAAGGCCAGCGCCATCGTCGTCTTACCCACCCCCGGAACATCCTCCAGGAGGACATGGCCTTCCGAAAGGATTGTCATCCATATTTTTTTCACCACCATGTCCTTACCGATAATGACACGATTAATCTCATTGATAATCTCATTTGCTTTTCCGTTCATTTTTCTCACCCACTCTGTCGCCAACAACCACGGCTGTTTCTATTTCTAAGCTGCTGCTTTTGCTGCTGCTTTTAAGGTTTGCCTTTATTCCTGCAAAATTTTCTATCTTTCACACCTGTATAGTATTGCACATATGCAAAAAAATGTAAAGTCTTTCCATAACTCAAAAACTGCAGTCAAATTATCAATAACCTGACTGCAGCATTATCTGCCAGAAAACAGTTCTATATTCAAACAAACAGGAAAAGCCATACACGGAAACCGATGTAACCAATCCTTCTGTAGTTTTAACAAAAATGCTCATACTGCTTAATGATGCCAATACCGAGAGCATGAGGTCCAGTGTGCACCGCGATCGTCGCGCCAATCTGAACCAGCATCACCATCTTATCCTTCGCCTGCTCCTTTATCTTCGCGGAAATCTTCTCATAAAATGCTCTGCCTTCCTTGATATCATATCCGAAACCGACGGCAAAGCTGTAATCCTCCATGGAATCTCCGGTGTCCTTAAAATACTTCTCCAATAGAGGAAAAATCTTCTGTATCGTCTTCTTTCGGCCCCTGCCGATCCCGGAAGCCTCGATGGACCCGTCTTTGAGCGTGATCAGAGGTTTTAAAGCCAGTGTATTGGTGGCGAGATTCGTCAACTTTCCAATACGGCCTCCGTGTGTGAGATAATCCAGACTGCCAACGGAGAAAAAAATAAGGTTGGTCTTTTTCATACGTTCCAGAATGTCCACACATTTCTCGTAAGGAACACCATTTTGCTGCATCCGTCCTGCTTCGATCACCATCAAAGCCTGCGACACGGTAGCTGCCTGCGAATTAATCACTGTAATCTCCGCCTGCGGATGTTCCTCACAGACGATCTCCTTCGCATTACAGGCGCTGTTGTAAGAACCGCTCAAAGAAGGCGTGAAACAGATACAGATCACCGGAATATCTTCCTTCACATATGGCAGAAAGGCATCAATATAATTCTGCACAGAAGGTAATGAGGTCTTCGGATATACATCCAGTTCTCCCACCATACGCTCATAAACTTCCCGTATCCCAATCTCCTCAATCTCTTTATCATAATGTTCCTCATCAAAGGAAATGTAAAATGGTATAATGTGTAATTGGTACTTATCAATGATCTCCTGATCGAGATCACAACATCCATCACTGATAATCTGGTACTTCATGATCAACCTCTCTCGTTTTTTAATCCGCAAAATGTAGTTTTCGTTTCTATATTGTAATATTATCAGTATCTTTTGTCAATATGTGAAAAATGGCCATTTCAGTTCACAGCATACAATGACTATTATAACCACTTTAAAAGAGGTGTACTGTTTCAAGTATATTGCCATAAACAATCAGAATCTGACCATATGCTTTTCCTTTTGTTTTGTGATATGATTAAAAATATATTTGGCAAAGTGGAAAAATACTATGTTCCAAATAATAAAACTGCCTAAATTAACCAGTATTCATCAAAAAATTTGTACAAATGTTTCATTGACAATTTTATGAATTATTTTAAAATGAAAAAGTGAGCAGATAGCTGTTATTTTTCCATTCCTTTGCATACCCAATGCTTCTCCATGGAAAAATAAAGTTACACATTTCAGTAACCCATATATTACTCTACCACTATCAAGGAGGACTTACAAAATGAGAAAAACAAAAATTATCTGTACTCTTGGACCGGCTACAGACAAGGACGACGTTTTAGAGCAGCTGGTCATTGAAGGCATGGATGTAGCCAGATTCAATTTTTCTCACAATTCTTGTGAAGAACAAAAAGAGAGGATGGATAAACTGAAGGCTCTCCGGGAAAAACATCACAAACCGATTGCCTGTCTTCTGGACACAAAGGGTCCGGAAATCCGCATCAAAACTTTCCAAAACGGCAGTATCCAGTTAGAGAGAGGACAGGATTTTTGTCTTACCACGAGAGATGTAGAGGGAACACAGGATATCGTCAGCGTTACCTACGCAGATTTCATCAAGGACATTTCCGAAGGTTCCAGTATCCTGATCGATGATGGATTAATTGAATTAAAAGTAACTTCGATTGATGGAGAGGACGCACACTGTATGGTTATGAACGGCGGAACCGTTTCTAACCGTAAAGGGGTGAACCTGCCTGGCGTGAAGATTTCCATGCCTTATTTAAGTGAAAAAGATAAAAATGATATTATTTTCGGAATTCAGGAGGATATGGATTTTATCGCCGCATCTTTCACGAGAAATGCCGAAGATATCAAGCAGATCCGTGCTCTTTTGAAAGAAAACGGTGGCGAAGAGATTAAAATTATTGCAAAAATAGAAAACGCAGAAGGCATCGATAATCTCGATGAAATTATCGAAGTGTCTGACGGCGTTATGGTTGCCCGTGGCGACATGGGCGTTGAGATTCCAGAGGAAGAAGTACCGATTCTGCAGAAACTGATCATCGAGAAGGTTTCCATGGCAGGCAAGATTGTCATCACCGCAACGCAGATGCTCGACTCCATGATAAAAAACCCACGTCCGACAAGAGCCGAGACGACGGACGTTGCCAATGCAGTTTTTGACGGTACCAGTGCCATCATGCTTTCCGGAGAAACGGCAGCCGGCGCTTATCCGGTAGAGTCATTAAAGACCATGGCAAGGATAGCACAGCGCACTGAGGAAGCGATCAACTATGAGAAACGCTTCAAAAATATTCCATTTGAGGACCTGCCTACCGTAACGGACGCCATCTGCCAGGCTACCTGCAGTACCGCCTATACTCTGAACGCTAAAGCGATTATTACGGTTACAAAGTCCGGTCTTTCTGCCAGAATGATCTCGAGATTCCGCCCGGCATGTGATATCATCGGCTGTGCCATGAGCGATAAAGTGTGTCGTCAGCTTAATCTTTCCTGGGGCGTACGTCCGATTCTTCTGAAGGAAGAATGGGAAGTATTCGTTCTTTTTGATCGTGCCGTCTCTGCCGCTCAAAAACGCGGCTATCTGGAAGAAGGCGATGTCACCGTCATCACTTCAGGTGTTCCGATCGGTCGTTCGGGAACGACAAACATGCTGAAAGTGCAGATTGTTGATTAATTCATCTGAATGTTTCATGTCAAATAAAAACGGCAGCCGCAAATTGCGGCTGCCGTTTTTATTATCATCGACATATGATCTCCAAATAGTTACCCATCTTCCTGGATACCGTCTTTATTTTCATTCGTATATCTTCGTGAACTACCCATTGTCTAAAGCCAATGGGATTACGACCACATTCTTTCAAACGGTTCCCTGTCTTCTTGGATATCACCTTTTTGTCACTAATATACTTTCTTCAAATAGTTGCCCATCTTCTTGGCGGCTGTTTTATCCAAATCAGCATAATCAAAGACGATAATGCCATCTGTATTCTTTTTTATACAATATTTTACCATCTTCCGCAATATCGTCTTACTCGTAAGCTCTTTTTTCTCTGCCGATGTCGTTCCCAGCGAGGAATGCCCCACTTTATAGGCCGGCAGGCCAATGTAGAGCTTCACCTTGCTCTGGTCTACCATGGAGGACCACCGATCTACCATTTTCGCAAATCCAGCCGTCTTGTGATAAAAACCCCAATATATCTGCGGAGCGATATAATCCACATATTTCGCGGAGTTCGTCCATAGCTTGATATTGACATAATAGGCATACTTGCTGTTTAGATTATCGATATTGCCCGCAGGGCTGATTCCGAACACCACACTGGAATCAATGGCCTTGACAGCGGTATAAATCCCTTTCACCAGCTTGTTAACCTGTTTTCTCCGGTATTGTTTAATGGTTTTTCCATTTTTCTTTTCTTTGGACGCATTATACTCCTTGGCGTCAAAGGCCGTCTTATAATTACTGGATGTAAAACTCGGATAGAAATAATCATCCATATGTATGCCATCCACGTCATAGTTTTCAACAATCTCCTTTACGCCATTGATGATCAGCTCCCGCACTGCCTCTGAGGAAGGGTTATAATAAAGCTGTCCATTATAGGACAACACATTTCTCCGGTCAGATGCGCTGGATGACTCATGCCAGATTCTGGCAGGATTATCCTTGGAAAGCTTGGAGTAATCCGTGCTGAAAGAGACACGATAAGGATTAATCCATGCCTCGATCTTGATACCTTTTTTATGAGCCAGACTCACCATGATCTTAAGCGGGTCATAAGATATGCTCTTCCCTTGCTTACCGGATATGTATTCCGAGGTCGGAAAATATTCCGAATCATAAATCGCGTCGCTGGTCGGACGCACCTGAACGATAATGCGGTTCAGTCCTCTTTTCTTACACTTGTTCAAAACCTTGGTAAAGTAGCTGGTAAACGTTGCTGCCGTGTTACTTGAGTTCTTGCTTAAATAAGTCTGAAAATCCTCATAAGAAAACCAGACCGCCCGATAATCACTAGAAGACGCTGCAGCCTGCGTCTCTACCGGTGTGATTAATCCACCAAGCAAAACCATTGCCAGTAACAGGGACACTATTCTTTTTTTCATGTCAAACTTCTCCTCTCTTTTCTGTGATGCCATATATTTTCATCGCATCTGCACCCTCGAAAATCCTCTATCTTAAGATCTCATCGTGATACAGCAGGGCAAACCCAGACTGTTATACATGAAAGACGTCCAGGCGAATCAAGGCGAGAATCATCAGATGGCAGGGATAAAACAGATAGAAAAACCATTGCAGGACTTTTTGGCCCCGTTGTATCCTTTTGCCGTTATACAGATACAGTATGCAGCATCCGGAAAGCGCGACCCCCAACGCCGCGCCCATGGAATACAGCAAGATTCTCCCCAGAGACAAACTGCCAACTTCCGACAGGAACATGCACAGCCAGAATAAACCGACGGACCAGATATAGGCCTGTTTTAAGTTCTCCCGGGAATGTCCCGCCCATAAAAACAGCACCGTGAACACCGCCGCAAAAATCGGCCAGTCACAGACAGACGTGCACAATGTCAATAATATAATCGTATTGCTCCGTCTCGCCTGGTCTTCTCTCTGTTTCGAGGCACATATGATCAGAAAACAAAAAAATAACGTGAACATCATGTTCAAATGTGTAAAATTTATCTTCCCGTCTTCTGATAACGCCAGGCTAAAAGGAATCTGTGATAATAGTGCAAATACCAGCAATCTCTGCCCATATCGCTTCCTCGAGCGAGTATATTCATATCCTTCTACCAAAAAATAACACATGGTAATTGCCGTGAAATATCCGATATCCGTCAACAATTCATAAAGAGGTGTTTCTGGTTGCAAAAATACTGCTGCCACATGGTTGAGAAGCATAGTGAGCATGGCAATCAGTTTGATGACATCTCGATTCACTCTTCTTCCATCTCCGGAAACATCACTGCCTCCAGGATCTCCCCATCATCCAAATACTCAGCCAGGCTGTTCAGCACATTATCGAGGTATCCGTTGTCAACCGACTCATCCGTTAACTTATCAAAAATCTCCTCAAACTCATCCTCAAATGCAATATCCGGATTCATAATCGTCACTGCCGTCCGAAAGAACTTCAAAATCTCCATCTGCAGATATCCATCAAAGAGGGAAATCATCTGATCCTCCCCGTCTTCATCTTCCACCGGAATCCGTAAAAGCTGTCCCGTGGAAACCTTTTCTCTTTTTCTGTAAAGCTCCGTGCTGCTTAAAAAATCCTGAAGCACATTCGAATCTAATATCGGCACCAGCAGTGATTCTTCCGCTTCCACATCAATCGGATAATAATAATAATCCGGTTTCATCATGGTGTCCATAAAATAGGGACTTGTGACAAATAAACCCATAAGCATGTCCTCATGAGGGATCTCTAACTCAACCGTAATCTCATCCTTTTTATTTCTCCTAGGAATATTATCATTGGAATATACTTTAAATCCATCTCTTTTTTTTGCCATAATCTTTCTCCTGTTTTTAAGACAAATATCATTGGTACTATAGTAACCCAAAACTCATTATATCGCTCATTATGAAATTATGCCACCATTAATTATTGCTTTTTTTATACATTTTATGTTCCATACTACAGTTCAGGGCAAAATAAACTGTGATGTTATTACCCCATTTCAAGTGTGCCCAACGACGCAGAAGGCAAAATCTGTTACATTTTAGAACATGAAACAATACAGATGTCAAAAAAGCCGATGTTGCTTCAAACAGAAGAAAATCATATTGTTAAGATAGCATACAAAAAAGGCAGACTTAAGTCTTTTGCTTAAGTCCGCCAATCAAACATTTTTATTTATCTCTTCACTTATGCGTGAGCAATACCATATACACGAACAGTATAAGACCTTTTGACTATCCGATATACCGAAGCGCATCGATCGGTTTCTTTTTCGCCGCCTTATTGGCCGGATAAATCCCGAAGACCACACCGATAAAAATAGAGAAAGATACCGCGATCCAAACGACATTCATAGAAATACTGTACGTCATGCTGTCTCCGCCCACGGCGGCTATAATCTGCAGAGTAACCCAGGAGAGAAATATCCCAATAGCACATCCCATAAGACTAAGCATCAAAGCTTCTATAAGAAACTGCATCATAATGACGGCTCTTCCCGCGCCGATTGCCTTTCGAATTCCGATCTCCCTGGTTCGTTCCGTCACCGACACAAGCATGATATTCATGATACCGATGCCACCAACGAGCAGGGAAATACCGGCTATACCGCCAAGAAGCAAGGCCATGGTGTTCGTAACGCTCTCCATCGCTTCCATGATCGTGGACTGATTGATAATCGTAAAAGCATCTTCATCCTCGGAAAAGCGTGCCAGTAATACTTCTGTCACTGCGTCTTCCGCAAGTTCCAGGGTATCTTCGCTGCTGGCTGATACATAGAAGGACGAAATCTCCAGGGAGACACTATCCGTCAGCCGAACCAGAGAAGTATATGGCATATAGGCCTCATAGGTTTCTATCGTAGAAGTATCACTGTCATCTGATGCCAGGACACCGACAATCTGGTATTCCACGCCATTTAATTTCACTGTCTCTCCCACGACATTCATTCCCCCGAGGATGGTCTCGGCAAATCCAGCATTAATGACCACCACATTGGTGTGATTATCGATATCAGTACCTTTCAGGAAACGCCCGGAATATAATTCCAGTCCCATGATATCCGCATAGGCGCCCGTTGTGCCATAAACCGCGGCACTCTCTTCCTCAGAGGTCGCCGAGTAATAAGCCGTGGCCGTAGTCTGCGCAATCGGAGCTGCACTGGCAATCTCATCATCATCCATCAACGCCTGGATGTCTGCCAGCTTCAAAGGATTATCCTTATCATCAGTGACACTGACCTGAATCATGTTCGTTCCCATGCTGGAAATCTGATCGGTGACCGAAGTGGTAGCGCCGCTGACCAGGGAAACTAATACGACCAGAGCCAGAACACCGATGATGATGCCGAGCATGGTAAGAAAGGATCGCATCTTATTAGAAGTAATCGATTTCCATGCCATTTTTACGGACTGCCTGATCATGACGTCACCTCCCCGCTGTCAACCACTTTCCCATCCAGGATATGAATGCTTCTGCTGGCCTGTTTTGCAATCGACTCATCATGAGTAATCAAAACAATCGTATTCCCCTGTGCATGCAACTCGTGAAATAGTGCCATAATCTCCCGTCCTGTGGCAGAGTCCAGGTTTCCCGTCGGCTCATCCGTCAGAAAAAGAGAAGGTCTTGACGCGATGGCTCTGGCAATGGCCACTCTCTGTTGCTGACCACCAGATAGTTCATTCGGTTTATGTTTCTCTCTGCCGCTTAATTTTACTTTTTTCAGAGCCTCATCCACCCGTCTCTTGCGCTCTGCCTTCGGAATCCTCTGATAGATCATCGGCAGTTCCACATTTTCCTCTGCTGTCAGATTGCCGATCAGATTAAAACTCTGAAAAATGAATCCTATCTTTTTGCTGCGAACCTTCGCCAGTTCCGATTCAGAATAATCTTCGATCGGCTGGCCATCCAGCAGATATAAGCCGCTGTCTGCCATATCCAGGCAGCCGATGATATTCATCATTGTCGATTTTCCGCTTCCGGAAGGGCCAATGATACTGACAAATTCACCATCTTGTATATTAATATTGGCATGATCCAGTGCATGCACCTCGGTATCACCGATCTGATATATCTTGGATACATCTCGAAATACTATCATGTGCACACCTCCTGTTACTGGTTGCCGCCCGGGCCGCCGCTCATACCGCCACCAGAGTTTCCTCGACCGCCGCCGCTGCTGTTGCTGTCCCTGTCACTAGACGGCATATCTCCACCGCCCATGTTCATGTCAAAGGAAAATCCAGATTCCGAATCAGAACTGGAGTCCGATGTCGTCTCCTCATAATAAACGGTATCTCCTTCTTCCAGGCCACTGGTAATCGCCACCTGCGTTCCGTTCGACAGACCGGTCGTCACCTCTGTCCTGCCGGACAGGTTCCCTTCATCATCGGTTTCAGTATATACATAAGTCGAACTGCCTTCTTCCTGCAAAGCATCAACTGGAATCAGAATGGCGTCTGTCGCTTCGTCTATGTTAATCGTCACAGAAGCACTCATGCCGTACATCATATTCTCCGTCTTTTCGATGGTGATTTCCACCGGATACTTTGCACTGCTGCTATCTCCGGAAGAAGTTGTCGACACCGATGTAATCGTTCCCTCAAACTCTTCATCTTCCACAGCATCCATAGTAACTACCGCTGTCTGCCCTTCCTCTACAGAAAGAATATCCAACTCATCAACACTCACAGAAATCACTGCCGTATCATCATCCACAATAGAAAACGCCACTGCCTCATACACACTGTAATCCGATGAGGAACCGGAACTGCTCGAAGAATCACTGCTCGAAGAGCTGGAACTGGAAGAACTGCTTCCTGAACCCAATCCGCTGGAAGATGCTCCGCCACTACCTGAAGCGCTATTACCTGAAGACCCGCTGCCACCGATGCTCGAACCGCCGGAAGATGTCGTACTGTCTGAGCTGGATGTGGAAGAGCCCGAAGACGACGAAGCAGATGATGTCGTACTTTCCGAACTGCTCTCCGTACTTGTCGTACTTTCTGTACTGTCAGCTTCGGTCGCCGCAAATACCGCTGTTATCGTCAACTCGCTCCCATCTTCGCTGATTTCTGTCGTCACGGAAGGCGCTGTGGAAATCGTCACGTTTACGTCTTCTCCAAAAATGTACCCCTCGTTGGCAGTCAATGTCACCGTTGCCGTGTATGTCGTCTCTGCCTGGAAGGTACTGTCCGAAGGATTCCAGGATATCGTTCCGGTATATTCATCTGCGTCTTCTATAGCTGTTTCCGGCGACTCACCGGTTGCCGGCGCCGTGATGGTAAGACTGCATTCTTCAATGGTGATCGTCGTTTCTGTTGATGTCGCAGCAAGTTTTGTCGCTGTCAACGTCGTATTTGCCGTGTTTGATGCCAGCAACATGCCTGTCGCATCTGCTGTACCCGACGTTGTTGTAAACGCTGTCAACGTCGTCAATGTGCTTGTCGTACCTGATGTCGCCACGATAGTTGTCAACATATCACTGCTATCACTCGAATAACTCGCATATGACGCTGTCAATGTATTGGAATCAGTACTTGAATAACTCATTGATGACGCGGAGTTCCCGCTACTCGAAGAACTCGTCAGTTCTTCCCCTTCCGTAGCATATACACTTTCTATAATTCCCGCTTTCGTAGCTGTAATGATCTTCGTTTCCATCAAATCGAGCAGCGTGGATTTGGCTTCTTTTAATTCCTTCTTCTCTCCCTTCAAAATGAGGGCTTCCAGGTATTCCGTTGTTCCCTGCACATCAGCATCATCGGAGAGATCATCAATCTGATCGTTCACGTCATCCAGATTTTCCTCGACCTCCAACAACGCTGAAGCAATGGAAGCCTCATTTACTGTCGCCAGAGTCTGCCCTTCTGTCACCGTGTCTCCCGCTTCCACCAACACCTCATCAATCTTTATGCCGCTCGGCACAACAACATCTTCCGCATCTCCAGTCTCCAGAGTCCCTGTGCCCACCACCGTTGTGCTGATACTACCCTTTGTGGCAGTAGAAGACCGAACTGTCGATTGGGCGGTCATATTGCTCATAGCTCTTCTTCGCAGAAAAATCCTCCCGACTGTTACGCCGACGATTACCAACACCAGCAATATAGCAATGATTCGTATTCTCCTCTTTCTCTTACGTCCTTTTTTCCCTTGAAAAAATCCCTTTTTCTCCGGCAGATTGATATCCGGCTCTTCCCCTTCCACAGTATATCCTTCACTATATAGTGCAGGTGATTGGTCCGAGTTCCCGGATTCCTCATTCTTCATCTCAGTCTCGAGATCCTGCTCCCCAAAAAGACGATTCTCATCCCCGAAATCATTCTCCTGCATCTCTAACACTTCCTCTTGTAGTACAGGGTTATCTTGCTGCTCTGGTGCACCCTGAAAATCTGTCGTGAAGGTATCATTTTTCGTTACATGAGTTTTCCTCATGGCTTTGCTTCCTTTCTGATACGTCACTGGCAATGCTTTTAGGATAATAATTGACCAATGATTCTAATCGTTCTTTAAGTAGTATAGAAATGCAAGTTAAAACAAACCTTAAAAAAAACTTGACGGCCTGTGAAATCTTTGTGTCGCAAGACAGTTAAGGAACTGTTAAAAATTAACTTTTTAACAGTTCCTTAACTTCCGCCCATTCTTATTTCACGATAAAACGATATGAATGGTCAATGATTTCCCATCCGATGTGGAGGCCGTTATCTTCCCCTCATGAGCAATGACGATTGCTTTCGCGATGGATAATCCGATTCCATGACCGCCTGTCTGAGAATTCCTTGAGGCATCCGCACGGTAAAAACGATCAAACAAATGAGGCAGCTTCTCTTTATCCACCTGTTCTGCGGTATTGTACACTATAATATTGATATTTTTGTTCTTTTTCTTTAATAAAAAGTAAATCTCTCCATCAGGATCTGAATATTTTAAAGCATTGTCCAATAATATAGAAAACAGTCTCTGAATGCTCTTCACTTCTCCTTCATAAGACAGCATTGGTTCAATCTCAAAACAAAATGTCTTCTTCTGGATTTTTGCCAGTGCCTGAAAAGACTGGGCCGTCTCCAAAGCTACATCTGAGATCGGGATTTCGATTCTATTAATATTTTTCTGTTTTTCTTCCATTTTCGATAAAAAGATAAGATACTCTGTCAAGTCTCTCAAACACACAATCTGTTTGTGAATGTCCTTCACCCACTCACTTTCTCCCGATTCCAGCTCAATGATTTCCGCATCGGCTTCTATGATTGTCAGCGGCGTTTTAATCTCATGACCAGCGTTAGTGATAAACTGTTTCTGTTTTTCGTAACTTTCTGCAAATGGAGCAACGATTCTCCCTGAAAAAATCGACAAAAGAATCAGGACTGCCAAAGTTCCCACAATAGAGACCAGTATACTTGCTCTTAAAAAGGCATAAAAACTGGACAAGCTTCCACTACAATCCACAAAAATAACCAGTGTCTTCCCTTCCTTTTCCTGTCGCAAATATCTGTAACTTTCGATAAAACCTTTTTCAGATGAGCCAGCCAGAACTTTTTCAGCATATTCCTGAGCAGTATCCGAATCGACAGCCGCTATCCGATCAACATTTATATCAGTGACATTTTCTTCTTCATCAAATGTCACGGTAAAATACCTGGTTTCATAAGGAGTTTCCGGGGTAAGAACTCGCCCGGCCAGCTCGTCTCTCCTTTTTGGATCATCATCACCTGCCAGGCTGCCTCTCTCTGCTACGCCCTCTTCCGTCGTATCTCTTTCTGGAACACTTCCTTCCGTTGCTCCCTCCTCTGCTGTGCTTCTTTCCGTTATGTCTCCTATCGGCATACTTCCTTCGGGAGCGCTTTCTATCGATGCACTTCCTCCAAAAATATTTTTATCCGGCATAACATTCCCTGATATATCATTATTCAAAGCACCGTTTTCTGGAATATCGTTCTCTGGCACATCATTCTCCGGTATATCATTGTCCGGTATATCATTCTCTGGAAGCGCTCGTAGCGGATAAGCTCCGTCATATTCTACCAGAATGTCTAATATCAAATCAACTTCCCGGACCATACTTCTATAATTTAAAATATTTGCTGTCCCGATAATCGCTGTCAAAACAACAGCCACAGAACATATCGCCAACAGAGTAATCTTTACTCGTAATCTGCGAATCATTGAATAACCTCCAGCGAATATCCCGCATTCCTGGCTGCTTTAATCTGAACATTAGCATGAAGAGCATCCAACTTTTTCCTGAGATAAGAAATGTAAACCCAGACCACGTTAATTTCTGCTTTGCTATCATAACCCCAGATTTTTTCCATGAAATGTTCCGTAGATATCAGGTTTTTAGGATGATACATTAAAAATTCCATCATCTGAAACTCCTTATTCGTCAGATGAAAGCTTCCAGTTGGCGAAGACAATTCGTTAGTTGCCCGGTTGAGCTGTATATTTCCAACCCGTAAAATCGAGTCCTGGCCTTCCGTCTTATCTCTAGTCATCACATGAATCCTCGCAAGCAGTTCTTTCATCACAAACGGCTTCGTCAGATAATCATCAGCACCACCATCGAGTCCAGCCACCTTATCATCGACATCCCCTTTTGCTGTTAACATCAGAATCGGGATGGCATTCCCCATCTCGCGCAACGTCTTCAGCACAGTAAATCCATCCATTTTCGGCATCATGACATCCAATACCATTCCATCATAATTTCCGCTTTCCAGATATTCCAAAGCCTCTGTTCCGTCATAAACAGCATCTACAGAATATCCACTTTTATTCAATATTGTCACCAAAGCTTTTGATAACGATTTCTCATCTTCCACTACCAGTAATCTCATATCCATACACCCCTGTCATTATAGTTGTTACTGCGTTATTTTAATATAATTTTACACATTGTAGTCTGATTTAGCAAGCCCAATATCGATATCCCCGGCGGAACATTATTGTTTGATAGGAACGAAGCTTCCTATAAGAAAGAATGCGCCTTGGCGCATTCTCGCGCCGAGCGCGGTCGCATTTGCGACATACTTCCTATCGCGCGAGTGCGCATCCATAGCGGAGCGTTTTTATCTGATAGGAACGAAGCTTCCTATCAGATAAAATAAAAAACCGCAATCCTTGATACTTCAAAGATTGCGGTTTTGTTAATGCTTCAATAAAATGAAATTCTTTCTGCTGTCTTACTCGATAATAGAAGCAACACGGCCTGATCCTACGGTACGTCCACCTTCACGGATAGCGAATGTAAGACCCTGCTCCATAGCTACCGGATGAATCAGTTCGATTGTCATCTCAACGTTATCACCAGGCATGCACATCTCTGTTCCTTCCGGAAGAGTGATAACACCGGTAACGTCTGTGGTACGGAAATAGAACTGCGGTCTGTAATTATTGAAGAAAGGAGTATGACGTCCACCTTCATCTTTTGTCAAAACGTAAACCTGAGCGGTAAACTTTGTGTGGCATGTAACGCTGCCCGGTTTAGCTAAAACCTGACCACGCTGAATCTCTGTTCTCTGAACGCCACGAAGAAGAGCGCCGATATTATCACCAGCCTGTGCTTCGTCAAGTAACTTACGGAACATTTCCACACCAGTAACGACTACTTTACGAACTTCTTCAGTGATACCAACGATTTCTACTTCATCAGATACATGTAATGTACCACGTTCTACTCTACCAGTAGCAACGGTACCACGGCCTGTGATGGAGAAGATATCCTCGATCGGCATAAGGAAAGGCTTATCTGTGTCACGCTGCGGATCCGGAATCCATTCGTCAACAGCGTCCATAAGCTCGATAATCTTATCGCCCCATTCACCTGTAGTATCCTGAAGAGCCATAAGAGCGGAACCCTGGATGATCGGTGTGTCATCTCCCGGGAATTCGTACTCGTCTAAGAGTTCACGAATCTCCATATCAACTAACTCTAACAATTCTTCATCGTCTACCATATCACATTTGTTCATGAATACAACGATATAAGGAACGCCTACCTGGCGGGAAAGAAGGATATGCTCTTTGGTCTGAGCCATAACACCATCTGTAGCAGCTACAACAAGGATAGCACCGTCCATCTGAGCAGCACCTGTGATCATGTTCTTAACGTAGTCAGCATGACCTGGGCAGTCAACGTGTGCATAATGTCTTTTCTGTGTCTCATATTCTACATGGGCAGTAGAGATTGTGATTCCACGTTCTCTTTCTTCTGGAGCCTTATCAATGTTATCAAAAGCTACGAACTCACCAAGACCATATCTTTCATGAAGAGTCTTTGTGATAGCAGCTGTAAGTGTTGTCTTACCATGGTCAACGTGACCGATCGTACCGATATTACAATGTGGTTTGTTTCTCTCAAACTTAGCTTTAGCCATTTGAATTTCCTCCTTAAATTTACGCCCTGACCAAGGGCTTATTTAATATTATTGAATCTGCCGCTCGGCTCCTGTTTGACCGAGCAGACTCTGGTCATAGCCAAGCCGCGGCTCGCTGGGCCGCATCTGCTATGATTATATTTCATTTCATGTTGATTTGCAAGTAAAATTTAGCTTATCTTCTGCTTTTCCACCTTCTGCTTCACAAATCAGTTCTCTTTCTCTGGGCATCCAGAATCTTTCCTGTACGTTTACTTTCCCCAGATGTCCAGAATCTTTTCTCAGACGTTTACTTTCCTTGGGCGTCCAGAATCTTTTCCTGTACGTTCTTCGGTACTTTCTCGTAATGATCGAAGAACATGGAATAGTTACCGCGTCCCTGTGTTCTGGAACGAAGATCGGTGGAATATCCGAACATTTCTGATAACGGCACATATCCGTGGACAACACGGCCTCCGCCTACATCTTCCATTCCCTCGATTCGTCCGCGGCGGGAATTAATATCACCGATGATGTCACCCATGTATTCTTCAGGTATCGTCACGTCAACCTTCATGATCGGTTCAAGAAGAACCGGATCAGCTTTCTTCATCGCATCCTTACATGGCAGAGATCCCGCGACTTTGAATGCCATTTCCGAAGAGTCGACTTCATGATAAGAACCGTCATATACCGTAGCATGTACGCCAACAACAGGGAATCCGCCCAGGATACCTGCTTTGGAAGCATCCTCGATACCTGCACCAACCGCCGGGATGTATTCCTTCGGAATCGCCCCGCCGACTACCTCCGAATCAAACTTGAAGGTTTCCTCTCCGTTGGCATCCATCGGCTCAAAACGGACCTTACAATGTCCGTACTGACCACGTCCACCGGACTGTTTCGCATATTTGGAATCCACATCCACCGATTTTGTGAAGGATTCCTTGTAAGCAACCTGTGGCGCGCCAACATTCGCTTCTACCTTAAATTCACGGAGCAGACGGTCTACAATAATCTCCAGATGAAGTTCACCCATACCGGCGATAATCGTCTGTCCGGTTTCTGTGTTCGTATGTGCACGGAAGGTCGGATCTTCTTCAGCAAGCTTTGCCAAAGCCTCACCCATCTTACCCTGACTGGCTTTCGTCTTTGGCTCAATCGCCAGTTCGATAACCGGTTCCGGGAACTCCATGGATTCCAAAATGACAGGATGCTGCTCATCACAAATGGTATCACCGGTTGCGGTATTCTTAAATCCGACTATTGCAGCGATATCGCCGGCATATAACTTATCCAGTTCTTTACGCTTGTTAGCGTGCATCTGAAGGATACGTCCCACACGTTCTTTTTTGCCCTTTGTAGCATTATAAATGTAAGAACCGGAATTCAATGTTCCGGAATACACACGGACGTATGCAAGTTTTCCGACAAACGGATCTGTCATGATCTTGAAAGCCAGTGCTGAAAATGGTTCTTCATCCGAAGACTTCACGCTGACTTCATTGCCATTCAGATCGACTCCCTTAATGTCTTCAACATCCGTAGGCGCCGGCAGATACTCAATAATCGCATCCAGCAGCTTCTGTACTCCTTTATTTCTGTATGCTGTTCCACAGCATACCGGCACCATGGAACAATCGCAGGTTCCCTTTCTGAGTACCGCTTTCAGCTCATCAACAGAAGGTTCTTCCCCTTCCAGATAAGCCATCATCAAATCATCGTCAGATTCACAGATCTTCTCAATCATATCTGTACGATAAAGCTCTGCATCTTCCACCATATCCTCAGGGATATCAATGACGTCGATGTCTTCCCCTTTTTCATCGTTATAAATGTAGGCCTTCATTTCCATTAAGTCGATGGTTCCCTTGAAGTCGTCTTCTTTTCCAATAGGTAACTGAATCGGAATCGCATTTTTACCTAACTTAGTCTTTATCTGATCAACAGCTCCATAGAAATCCGCCCCCATGATATCCATCTTATTAATGAATGCCATACGAGGAACATTATACGTGTCCGCCTGACGCCACACATTTTCGGACTGTGGTTCCACACCGCCCTTAGCACAAAATACACCAACGGCGCTGTCCAATACACGCAGAGAGCGTTCTACCTCTACGGTAAAGTCAACGTGTCCCGGAGTATCAATGATATTGATACGATGCTCTAAAGCACCTGGTTTTATCTGACAGTTTTCCTGTAAAGTCCAGTGACAAGTTGTGGCGGCGGAAGTGATTGTGATACCTCTTTCCTGTTCCTGCTCCATCCAATCCATGGTTGCAGTCCCTTCATGGGTATCTCCAATCTTATAATTTACACCCGTATAATAGAGGATTCGCTCTGTCAACGTTGTTTTTCCAGCATCGATATGAGCCATAATACCAATGTTTCTGGTTCTTTCGAGTGGATATTCTCTTCCAGCCAAGTCTCTTTCCTCCTAAAAATTAGAATCTGTAATGTGCAAATGCCTTATTAGCCTCTGCCATCTTATGCATATCTTCTTTCTTCTTTACAGATGCTCCTGTATTATTTGCCGCATCCATAATCTCTTTTGCCAGACGTTCCTGCATCGTTCTTTCTCCTCTTTTACGAGAATAAAGAGTAATCCAGCGAAGCGCCAGAGCCTGACGTCTGTCTGGCTTTACATCGATTGGCACCTGATAAGTGGCACCACCGATACGTCTTGATTTTACTTCAACAGCCGGCATGATATTATTCATAGCCTGCGTGAATACTTCGAGAGCATCCTTGCCTGTTTCTTTCGCTACACGGTCAAATGCACCGTAAACAATCTTCTGAGCAACCCCTTTCTTACCATCTAACATAATGTTATTGATAAGTTTTGTGACCACTTTGTCTTTATAAATAGGATCTGGTAATACATCCCTTTTTGCGATATGTCCTTTACGTGGCACGGTTCTTCCCTCCTTAATTAAAACTCTTCTGATGATCCATCAGATATTAAATCATCGGTACTCACGGAGAACTGATCTCCTGTGTTCATGCTCGGACGCTTGTATATTTATCTGCAACCAACAGAAAAATACTGCTATTCCGGCAATTCATAAAATACCGTTACTTATTTTTTCTTCGGTCTCTTCGCACCATATTTGGAACGAGCCTGGCGTCTGTTTGCCACACCAGCTGTATCAAGAGTACCTCTGACGATATGATATCTGGTACCTGGCAGGTCTTTTACTCTTCCTCCACGAATCAGTACAACGCTATGTTCCTGAAGGTTATGACCTTCACCCGGGATATAACTTGTTACCTCGATACCGTTGGAAAGACGAACTCTGGCAATCTTTCTGAGCGCTGAATTAGGCTTCTTTGGCGTTGCTGTCTTAACAGCAGTACAAACACCACGTTTCTGTGGTGAGCTGGCATCTGTCGATTTCTTCTTTAAGGAATTAAACCCTTTCTGAAGTGCAGGTGCTGTGGATTTCTTAGCTACAGACTGTCTTCCTTTTCTTACTAACTGATTGAAAGTAGGCATTCTGAAATTCACCTCCATACATAATTCTTCTGTGGTTGCGTTAATCGTACAATGTTCACTGGCAAACTCAAAATGTTCAGCGAACAATGTACTGGATTCCTGTGTTTCATCATTTTTTGGATAAATCACCTGAATTATATCCAAATGCGGACATAGTTATACGTCCGCACAC
>JAJQDO010000216.1 GCA_021202175.1 Clostridiales bacterium
TGAACTATGGCGTGTTGACGGAGAAGTTAGACCATGTGCTGATCGAAGATATGGTGATGAAGTTCCGCATGGTGAAATTCTCCCGTATTGAATCCTATAATCAAACTTTTCTCCGGCGACCCGGTATGGGCTACGGTGGTTGTTGCAGGTCTGGGCAATGACGGCCGTCACCAGGTGACAAAAAACGATTATCGATTCCTGCATACATTGGAAAATATGGGGCCATCTCCGGAACCGAACCTGACGGTTCTCTATGCCTCCCGTCTGCCGGAAAATTTCAAAAAATTTGCAGCTAAGATTTCCGTGACGACCAGTTCCATCCAATACGAAAATGATGAAGTAATGCGTCCGGTATGGGGCGATGACTACTCCATCTGCTGCTGTGTTTCCGCTACGGAACAGGGCAAGGAGCTACAGTTCTTTGGCGCCCGCGCCAATCTTGCGAAATGCCTGCTTTACGCCATTAACGGTGGTGTCGATGAAAAGAGCGGCGAACAGGTGGGACCAAAATATCAGCCAATCACCTCAGAATATCTGGATTATGACGAGGTCATGGAAAAATATGATACCATGCTCGACTGGCTGGCACATTTATATGTGGGAACCTTGAACATGATTCATTACATGCATGATAAATATAACTATGAGGCAGCGCAGATGGCTTTAATCGATTCGCATGTCAAGAGAAGCTTCGCCACCGGTATCGCCGGATTCTCCCATGTAGTCGACTCCTTCAGCGCCATCAAATACGCGAAAGTAAAGCCGATTCGCAACGAACAGGGAGTCGCTGTTGATTTTGAAATTGAAGGCGATTTCCCACGTTATGGCAACGATGATGACCGCGTCGATGAAATCGCCATCTGGGTACTTCGTTCCTTCATGGGTAAATTAAAACATATTCATACTTATCGCGATTCCTCCCCTTCTACCTCTATCCTGACAATCACTTCCAATGTGGTTTACGGAAAGGCGACAGGTGCTCTGCCGGATGGAAGAAAAGCCTTTGAACCGTTATCCCCTGGTGCGAACCCTTGCTATGGCGCAGAACAGAACGGTCTGTTGGCTTCCCTGAACTCCGTGGCGAAGCTGCCTTATGAAGATGCTCTTGATGGCATCTCCAACACACAGACCATCAACCCGAGCGCCTTAGGACATAACAACGAGGAGCGCACAGAAAATCTGGTTAACGTCCTGGACGGCTACTTCGATCAAGGAGCTCATCATCTGAACGTCAACGTATTCGGCGTAGAAAAACTGAAAGATGCCATGGAGCATCCGGAAAAACCGGAATATGCGAACTTCACCATCCGCGTTTCCGGCTATGCCGTAAAGTTTATCGACCTGACCAGAGAACAGCAGCTGGATGTCATCTCCAGAACCTGCCACGCAAACATGTAATACGAAGATATGTTTTCATTGTTCTTTCTGTCGCCAGAAACAAGGTGGCGGAATGAGAATTACAGTAATGGAGGAAAATCATGAAAGGAATGGTACACTCTTTGGAGACCTTCGGGCTGGTAGATGGTCCGGGCGTCCGCTGCGTGGTGTTTCTGCAAGGCTGCCACATGCGGTGCCAATATTGTCACAACCCGGAAACCTGGCGTAAGGATGGCGGACAATTATGGACGGCAGAAGACCTTTTCCAAAAGGTGTACCGTTACCACAATTACTGGAAGTCCACCGGAGGCATCACCGTCAGCGGTGGAGAACCTCTCCTCCAGATGAACTTTGTGACCGAGTTTTTCCAACTGGCCAAACAAAAAAATGTCCACACAGCTCTTGATACTTCCGGGAATCCTTTTTCTATGGAGGAAAGGTATCTGCCCGGATTTGATCAGTTACTGCAAGTGACAGATTTGTTCCTGCTCGATATCAAAGCCATAGACAGTACACTCCACAAAAAGCTGACCGGGCAGGATAACCAGAACATCCTCGCCATGGCCCACTACCTGTCTGCACAGGGAAAGGATCTGTGGATACGCCATGTGCTGGTACCCGGCCTGACCGATTCTGAGCAGGAGCTACTCGCCCTTCGTGACCTGGCTGGCACGCTCCCCACTTTAAAACGAATGGAAATCCTCCCTTATCACACGCTGGGCATTGCGAAATGGGAGCAGCTCGGATATGATTATCCCCTGGATGGCATTCCGATTCCGACAGTGGAAGAAGTAAAGCGGGCAGAAAAGATTCTGGGAATATAGTTATTTATAACGAGACCGAAACAGTGGACGGCAAATTATTTTTTCGTTCACTATACCCCTTGCCAAAAAAACCGAATCAGAGTATCATGAGATAAGTCCAAACAAAACAATTGGCCGAAGCGTCAAAATATATGGCAGGAGGATTTATACGATGAAAAAAGAAATAAATGTGCTTGATTATGCTACAGAAATCATGAACGGCGTTAAAAACGGTGTATTACTGACTACCAAAGCAAATGGCAAGGTGAACACCATGACCATCTCCTGGGGCACCCTGGGAATTGAATGGGCCAGACCGCTTTTTACAACGTTTGTGAGAGACAGCCGCTACACGAAGGAATTCCTGGATGCCAATGGCGAATTCACTGTCAATATCCCCTATGGTGATTTCGACAAACAGATTCTGGGATTTTGCGGAACCAAGTCCGGCCGCGATGTTGATAAGATCAAGGAACTGGCTCTCACACTGGAAGACCCGGAAATCATCTCTGTTCCCGGAATCAAAGAGCTACCGCTGACCCTGGAATGCCGCGTTGTATACAAACAGCGTCAGGATCTCTCCGCCCTTGCCGTTGACTCTCTGGAAGAGTATTATCCTGACGATGCTGTTACCGGCGTCAAGGATGTGCACACTGCTTACTACGGTGAGATCGTAAAGGCATATATCATTGAGTGATCTTGCAGTATCTACGGGTTTAATCTAATCATACAGTATCTACAGGTATGACCGAAAAGAATATACCATTAATAAATATAATCCAATAATATATTTACAGGGCAGTTTTCTTTCAGAAGCTGCCCTGTAATTTTATCCCAAAATTCAAAGAACCTGTACTTTCCACACTTATGTGAGCATATGCATTATATTCCCCAATTATTATCTATATGAATCTATTGAATCTATGTTCTTTAAGCTGTCGTAGGTAACACATTTTCCTTTAAATAAAAACATATGATAAATCAGAATCCAGATATTATTTAGTATTATGTGGATTTTATGGTGATTATGCTGTAAAATTTATTATAGAATGTGTATATTGTAGTGATATTTGTAAGAAGAAAGCGAGGTTATTTCAATGAAATCATCACTTTTGTATCCCGTGAACTCTACTTCTCGCCGTTTTTTCAGCCTGGATGGCATGTGGCGTTTCCAGTTCGATTCGAATAACACCGGTGCAGATCAGGGCTGGGCCAACGGACTGCCTGACTCCATCAGCATGCCGGTACCTGCCAGCTTCTGCGACTTCTTTACCGATAAAGACAGTCGCGAATACACCGGCGATTTCTGGTATGAGACCGATTTCTTTGTTCCGGGCGAATGGCAGGGAAAAGAACTGAACATTCGTTTTGGCAGCGTCACCCATCGGGCGCGAGTCTTTGTTAACGGCGTGGAAGTAGCAAGCCATGAGGGTGGTTTCCTTCCGTTCCTGGCACCAGTCACGGATGTCGTAAAATACAATGACACCAATAAGCTGGTTGTTCTGGCCAATAATGAGTTGAATGAACATATGCTTCCGGCAGGCACCACCGGTGTTCTGGCGAACGGCAAAAAGATGAGCGCTCCTTATTTTGACTTCTATAACTATGCCGGTATCCATCGTCCGGTCAAATTAGTCGTCACCCCGAAGGAAAGCATCGTTGATTACACGACAAACTACCGTCTTGACGGGGCCGATGCTTTTGTGGATTATACCGTAGAGACGACAGGAGATTCTCCGGTCAGCGTCGAGCTGTATGACGCTGAAGGGCAGAAAGTAGCGGAAAATGATGGCATTTCCGGAACATTGACTGTAGAAAATGCTCACCTCTGGAATGTGCACGCATCTTATCTCTATAAAATCGTCATCCGCATCGCCAACGGCGAGGACGTGATCGATGAATATTATGACAAGATCGGTATCCGTACTTTTGAAGTGAATAACAAACGCTTCTTATTAAACGGAAAGAGTGTCTATCTACGCGGTTTCGGTAAACATGAGGATTCGGACATCCGCGGACGTGGTCTCGACTTGGCTACCGTAAAACGAGATTTCGAATGTATGAAATGGATCGGCGCCAACTGCTTCCGTACCAGTCATTATCCATATGCGGACGAAGTATATCAGATGGCAGATGAGGAAGGCTTCCTAATCATCGATGAAGTACCGGCGGTCGGCTTTATGGAAAGTACGATGAATTTCCTGGCAGCCAACCAGGGAACCGGGAAGAAGCTGGGATGGTTCGAAAAAGAAACCACGCCACAGCTCCTCGAAAATCACAAACAGGCTCTCTATGAGATGATCACCAGAGATAAAAACCATGCCAGTGTGGTAGCATGGAGCATCTTAAATGAACCACAATGTACCAGTGAAGGCACCGAAGCTTACTTTAAAGAAGTCTTCGACTACGCGCATGAACTGGATGTGCAGAAACGTCCGCGCACCTATGCCATCGTCATGATGAGCCTGCCGAATACGAGCAAAGGTTGGCAGTTCAGCGATTTCCTTTCTCTGAACCGTTACTATGGATGGTACGTGATGGGCGGATATCAGATGGCTGATGCCGAAGTCGCTTTCCATCAGGAACTGGATGGCTGGCAGGCGATTGCTGGCGAGCGTCCGCTGATCTTCACCGAATACGGCGCGGACACCCTGCCAAGCGAGCACAAGCTACCTTCCGTAATGTGGAGTCAGGAATACCAGGACGAATATCTTGACATGAATCATCGCGTCTTCGACAGCTATGACTTCATTCAGGGCGAACTGGTATGGAATTTCGCAGATTTCCAGACAACCGAGGGCATCATGCGGGCCAACGGCAACAAGAAGGGTATCTTCACCCGCCAGCGCCAGCCGAAGGATGCCGCTTATGTATTCAAAAATCGCTGGGAATCCCTGCCTGTGGATTATAAGGGATGAGATTTTTCATGAGTTAATTTATAAAAAACCAGGCCGGAGACATATCATCTCCAGCCTGGTTTTTCAGTTATAATACATATGGGAAATAATTATACTGCCTGGTCAGCAGCGATCAAAGCTTTCATCGCTTTTTCGCCTTCTTCTGGCATCGGTTCATAGGTACCAAGAATCTTGGAGTAGAAGGTGGTAACCGCCATCTCCTCTGTATACTCGGTAGCAGCCATGGCCGCTTTCATATTTTTGCCACAGCAGAACATACCATGGTTTTTGATGAGAACGGCTCTTCCGTCTTCGCCTAACGCTTCCACGACCTTGTCAGCGACTTCATCGCTTCCCGGCATGGTGAATGGAACGATGCGAACCGGAGTGAATTCGCACTGTGGAGGAGTGATTGGACGAAGTTCTGCATCTTCTCCCATTGCCATGATCGTAGCGAACATCGCGTGCGTATGTACGGTTGCCTTTACATCTGGTCTTGCGCGAAGCACTGCGGTATGCATCGGCACTTCGGAAGAAGGTTTATAATTTCCTTCCAGCCATTTTCCGTTCAAATCTACGATCGCGATATCTTCCAATGTCATTCCCTTGTAAGGAATTCCGCTTGGCGTGATGGCCACAACGTCATCTTCATCGTCACGCAGGGCGATGTTTCCGGATGTGCCCTTGATCAGTCCCTGTTCCACAGCTTCTAAAATAGCGTCTAATACCTGTTTTCTGATTTTTTCGTATTTCATAAGAATCTCCTTTCTGTCGCCTTTTCATTATTGCATTCAATGGCATAATCCATAACAAAAGAAATATATTTAACAAGAATTTTCGCTAAAAGACGACACAAATTTTTATAAGTTTTTATTCCAGTTTCTTTGCAATATCTGATTTAAAAATATAACACTACACCCGCAAAGCCGCATAGTATGCTTCGTTGATTGCCTGATATATCTGACCGACATTTTTGCAGTCACCAACAATGTAATACTCATCCACCAGGTCACACAATTCGTCGACCTTCGCGTACGGTGCCCGGAAGCCGAGCGCGCAGACTACAGAGTCCGCCTCCACAACAAATTCTTCGCCGTCTTTCTCACAGAGAACACCTTGCGGAATGATTTCTTTGACCTTGGTATCTGTATAGCATGTTGCTGACTGTTCCACTTCCGGCATCAGACCGCCACGGTAGAAGGAATTCACTTCTTCCGCCACTGCGTGTTTCATTTCGATGATGGCACATTCTTTTCCTTCATGATGGAAGGATACGGATGCTTCGGCGCCTACCAGCCCGCCGCCCATGATGGCCACCTTCTGGCCCAACTTTTCGGGATGTAGTTCGGCATCGATTGCCATGATCACATGGGGCTGATCCATACCCTTGATTGGTGGGCGAAGCTCGTCAGAACCGATGGCAACAAATAAGGCATCCGGATCAAAATCTTTGATATATTCTGCGGTCACTTCTGTATTTAACACCACGTTTACACCGGTGCACTGTACTCTCTGTTCCAGCACCTGACATAATCTGCGGATATCTGTCTTAAAATACGCAGCGCCTGCCGGGTGTAAGTTGCCACCCAGTTTGTCAGATTTTTCAACCAGAGTGACGTCGTGTCCCCTGCGTGCCAGGGTGACTGCCGCTTCCATTCCCGCCGGACCGCCGCCTGCAACCAACACTTTTTTCGAAGCTTTTGCCGGTTTTCTTCCGTAGCGCTCAATCAGCTGCTGTCCCATGAGCGGATTCACCGTACATTTGATATTTTCCGTTTTTGTCGTCTCTCCAAAGCACTCATAGCAACGAATACATGGCGTAATATCTTCCGCTTCTCCCGTAAGAGCTTTCGTTGGCAGATAAGGATCCGCAAGCAATGCTCGTCCTAACTCCACAATATCTGCCTGACCGGTGGCAATGATTTCTTCCATCTGTGCCGGATCGTTCAATGAGCCTACACAGGCAACCGGTTTCTGCACGTGTTTTTTGATCTCTGCCGCCAGATATACGTTGACCCCGCGAGGGTAGAATGCAGATGGATGCGTACGGCAGAACATATCCGGATCCTCATGGTTTCCACAGGATATGTTGTACATATCCACTTTGGATTCTACCAGTTTGGCTACCTTGACACATTCCTCCATGTTCAGTCCATTTTCTGTGAGATCATCCCCTGACAGACGAATCTCAATCGGGAATCGTGGCCCCACGCCTTCTCGCACAGCATCCAACGCCATCAGTAAGAAGCGGGCGCGGTTTTCCAGACTGCCGCCAAACTCGTCTTTTCGTTGAGTAAGCACCGGTGAAAGGAACTGGGAAAACAGCCATCCATGGGCCGCGTGTGGCATCACCAGATCAAATCCACAGTCTTTACAAAGGTTGGCAGCCGTTTTATAGGATTCGACGATCTCCAGAATCATTTCTTTCGGCATTTCCAACACTTCCCCAGCTGGCGTTATCTCATGACTGGGACCGTATGCCACCGCGCATGTGTCCTGATCTCCACCAACGCTGGCTAATCCGCCGTATTTCCCTCCATGAGAAAGCTGGATATTGGCATAAGCACCCGCATTGTGGATGGCTCTTGTGGCTTCCACCAGACCCTGTTTTACTCCAAAGGAATCCAGCTGAAGCTGTTTGTTATGCGATTTTCCGGTTGCAGAATGTACGATGCCCTCACCATAGGTTACCACAGCAACGCCGCCCTTTGCCTTTTCCTCCAGATACGCAATCATTTCATTCGTAAAATGTCCTTCTGTGGAAATCATACTGGGGCTGGTCGGTGCCCCGATGATACGGTTTTTCAGGCGGATATTTCCGATGTGGATGGGGCTGAAAAGATGCGGATATGCTTCTTTTCCCTTACAGCTTTTCGCACTCATATTCATCCTCCTTCTTCTTTCATAAATGTATCGTTCTTACTCTTAAATATTTCTTCCTGGTCTATTTCTTCTTTTATATAATCTTTCTTGTGAAAAACTCTTTTCAGAATTTCACTCGATGCTCTTTTCCGTGATACTTCTCGGAAATGTTTCTTCTTTAAAAGATTTTCGCTCGATCGATCCTCTTTTTCAGATTATTTTCTTACTTTCCAGATATATTTTCTCGGTTCACCTTTCAGATAGGCAGTCACTTCCTGACCCATCATCGTTCCAGACCAACTATCCACATCCGTCGTCAGGCCAGCCATATGTGGCGTGCAGACAACATTTCTCATGGAGAGAAGTGGATGATTTGCCGGAACCGGCTCTTTCCAGTAAACATCGACTGCTGCGCCGGCGATTTCTTTGTTCTGCAGTGCCTCCACAAAATCTTTCTGGTCGATGACAGCCGCTCTGGCAGTATTAATCAGATAAGCCGTCGGTTTCATCTTGGAAAACCAATCTTTGTTCACCATGCCTTTGGTGGATGGCAATACCGGAAGGTGAATGCTGACCATATCGCTCTGAGCAAGCATGGTATCCAGATCCACAGCCTTCGCGCCATCTGCCTCAATCTTCGCCGCGTCCATGTAAGGATCATAAGCGAGGATTTCCATACCGAATGCTTTTGCCCGCACTGCTACTTCTCTTCCGATCGCACCGTATCCAGCGATACCTAATGTCTTTCCGTACAATTCAAATCCGATTCCGTAATCAGTAAATGGATGTTTTTCATCCAATGGACCGAAGGTAACATTCTTGATATCCGGCACATCATAAATATCGTCCATCGCTTCACCGACATGCTCTCCCTTTGCCAGACCGGTGCTGCTCAAGGTGATATTTCTGGCAACAGCGATCATCAGACCGATATTAAACTCAGCAACTGCCACACGGTTTCTGCCCGGAGTATAGGAAAGCTGAATTCCCAGTTTATCAATGGCGTCATAATCCACGGTCGCTGGAGTTCCTTTAGCCACGCCAAGGAATTTCATGCCTGCCTCACCCCATGCGGCGATGGTATCTGCACCGGCATATTCATCACCAAGCACGATCAGTTTATTTCCCATTCACTCTTCTCTTGTCATCTCTTCGGTTACGTTGCCTTTTCCATGTTTTAATTCTCCGCAAATCGTTACTTCACACTGCTCGAGAATATATTCCATCTGTTTCTCAGGAATTGGTGTACATAATGCCATTTTCTTCTTCATGATTTTTGTCCTCCCGTCTCATTTCATTGCTGCTCCTGCATCATTTCCACATCATCTTCATCATGTGCAGGAATTTTCACTTCATTTTTTCTCTCATTTCCAAACATAATATGCGTGAATCATATCTTTTCTCTTTTTCTTATTTCGCCTCGCGCGATTTCCACACAATGGCCAGTGCTGCGGATACCGCCATTCCAATGGTCGCTATGATATATACGTTCGTCGTACTGGTATTGCCGAAAATCCCCTGAGCCAGCGTGTTTGTCACATAAGGAGATATCAGCTGACCAAAACACATGGCGCAGGTAAAGCTGGCGGATGCCATCGCCGTCGCCACCTGCGGAACGGCATTGGATACAGCAACCACGGCTGTGGGAACAAATATCCCCTGGGACATTCCACAGAAAATCGCTCCTACCGCCAGTCCAGGTAGGCTTCCAGAGAAAAATACCAGGAAGACAGCTCCCACTGAAAACGACAGCATGGCCGCGGGCATGGTATATTTTCCTGTTATTTTTGTGATTGCTCCAAGGATAATGCCCATCACAATCTGTACCCCGGAAAAAATACCCGTTAGTGTTCCGGAGGCTGCGGTATCCCCTGCCAGTGTGCCACTCAAATGCATGGCGATATTCGTGGAAAATGTAATTAAAAACAAATATTCGAGAATACCAAACAGGTCGATTGTCAATACTTCTTTATTTAAACGAATCTTCTCCGTCTTTGTTTCTTTTGCCGTACCCGTCTCCGGCAGACAAAATGCAATCAGAATCGTAGCCACAAACGCGATCACATTGATGTAATAGGCATTGGTAAAATTGTTCGTTCCCAGCATACCGGCCACCGTCGTCGTGATAACCATACCGGCGCCTACACTGGCCGCCTGTATCCCCATGACCTGCACACGCTCGTCACCCTCAAAAAACTCCGCGACAACGGCGACATTTAGCGTTGTCGCCAGCCCCAGTCCAACCCCGTAGAGGAATCTCGCGAAAAAGAGAAGCCAGAAGCTATCCGCTAAAAAGGGGAGAAATCCTGTGATTCCTGCAATCAGTCCTCCAAAAATAAGCAGTTTCTTCTTGGTGATCTTTAATACCAGAAACCCTGACGTAATCGAAACGATTACCGACAACAGGGCAGGTGCCGTCACGAGCATCTGTACCAGACTGACGCTCACATTCGGATAATGGGCGCTGATCTGACCAAGGATTGGTGAAACACCATACTGTAATCCTTGCAGGAATGAAATACAGACAATCGTGATAATGATTTTAACTTTCGCTGTCCGACTCATTTGAACTTCTCCTCCTGTCTATTACTTCTATTTGTATGTCTTCTCGAGGATCTTCCATGCATCCTCTTTCCTGTAACTTCTTAAGAATGCTCAACTCTTCCTCTTTAGTATGCCATCTCAAGAATCTTTAACACATCCTCTTTGGTCACACCCTGCTTTGGATTGAACCCAAGGACGGGTTCTTTCAGTACATCCTCTGCCAGCATGTCAAAGTCTTCCTTACGAATGCCCTGTTCTGACAAAGTACGGATTCCCAGTTCCCTGATCAGCATTAACAGTTCTTTGGAAAGCAACAGGCTGTCTTCTTTTTCGTCTCCTGTCAGTGACAATCCGATGGCCTGTGCCAGATCCGCCATCTTACGCGGGCAGCTGTCCGCATTGTATTCCATCACATAGGGCAGTACCGTTGCATTGGCCATCCCATGCGCCAGACCAAAGTGAGCGCTTAATGTATGCGCGATGGCATGAACCATACCCAGGTTGGCATTGGAAAATCCGAATCCGGTAATGATGCATCCCAACATCATCTGTTCTCTGGCTTCCATGTCTGAGCCATCTTTTACCACCTTCGGCAGATTTTCATACAGAATCTGTAAGCCTTTGATGGAATTATATTCTGTCAGTGGCGTCGCCTGATTGGAAATATAGCTTTCTACTGCGTGAGTAATCGCGTCCATTCCCGTCGCCGCTGTCACAGATGTCGGAACCGTCCTCGTAAAATCAGGGTCCGCAATCACGTCCGAAGCCACAATATTATTATCAATCACTACATATTTGATTACCTTTTCAGTGTCGATCAAAGCACTGACATTCGTAATCTCACTGGAAGTTCCGGCAGTTGTCGGGATAGCAATCAGAGGAAGGCATGGATTTTTTACCATGTTCATTCCACCATACTCACCAATCTTTCCCGGATTAGTCATCAGTACATTGACTGCTTTTGCCAGATCGATGCTGCTGCCGCCTCCTACGGCAACAAAGCCATCCACACCAGCTGCTTTTGCTGCTACCGCTGCTTCTTCCACCACTTCGTTGGTCGGATTCGGAATCACGCCGTCAAAAATGATATACTCTGCTCCGGACTTTTCCACCTGTTCTACTACTTTATCGGAAATTCCGGCCGCTTTCACTCCGCTGTCATAGACAATCATCAGATGCTTCATATCATACCCCTGAATCAGCTCCGGAAGTTTTTCGACAGCACCACGACCAAAGGTAATGTTGCTTTTTACAAAAAAATTGAAACTCATCGTCATCCTCCATTTCATCGCATTTCATTCGAAAAACGATCATCATCCGTTATGATGAAAATGTTTTTTACACTATCCTGCTGCCTATTTTTTTATTCGCTGCCAATTCAGCCACCGTACTCTTTAATTTTTTCAGATCTTCATCTAAATGCCGGTACATCTCCACATAATATGGATAATAACGATCATAGGCTTCTTCCCATTCCGGATTCGGTTCGATGACTTCCTTTACCTTCACGATTTCATTTACCGCTTCCGTCAGATCCGGGAAAATGCCCACTTTATGCCCGGCGATCAGTGCATCTCCTACCGGTACGTCACCGGAATTTTCATCCAGCACCAGCACCGGCATATGAAGCATGGATGCTTTGATCATCGACCAGGTGCGGCTTTTCGCTCCGCCGCCACAGATACGCAGTACATTTGCTTTTGCTCCAGATTCCTTCACCGTCTCCATCACATGCCGAATCGCATACGCTGTCCCCTCAAATACAGACCGTACCAATTCGTTCCTTGTCGTATCCATGCCTAACCCGATGAGCATGCCTTTAGCATACGAATTCCAGAGCGGCGCCTTCTCTCCCAGCAGATACGGGAAATAAAAGAGTCCCCGGCATCCCGGTTCCGCCTCCAGTGCCATCTCATTCAGATAAGTATATACATTTTTGTCATTCGCTTTCGCGTACTCCTGTTCCTCTGCTGCCATCGTCTCGATAAACCATTTGATGGAAGCACCGGATGCCTGATGCGGCGGGTCAGCGATCCACGGCATGCCCTGGGTCGGGCTAGGCTTCGTTGCCCCGGGAATATCCGGTGCGCTCTGTATGTCGCTGCCAACAAAGATCAGTGATGTCGTTCCGGAAGATTCGCCTGCCTCGCCCAATCTGCTCATGCCTGTCGCATACATGGATGCCAATGCATCGGAACATCCGGCCAGAACCGGTATCCCTGCTACCAGTCCGGTCTCTTTTGCCGCTTTCTCTGTGACGGTTCCGATAATCTCATCTACGGGAACTGGCTTTGGAAGCAGCTTATTTAAATCCACTCCCAGAATCTTTCCGATCTCCTCAGACCATTCCATCGTATTAACATCCAGACATTGCGTGCGCACGGCCTGATCGATATCTGTCGTCTTCTCACCCGTCAGTCTGAAATTAATGTACGAGCTTGCCTGTAACAGGCAATCCGTCCGGGCAAATAGTTCCGGTTCTCTGTTTTTAAACCACAAAATCTTATTAGGCAGGAAAGCTGGTGACGGTTGTCCACCTACAATCTGTACAAATCTTTCCAGACCCATCTGCTGGAGAATGGATTCCAATTCCGCAGAAGATCGATTATCCTGACAGGTCAATGCCTTTCGCAAAGGCCATCCCTCATGGTCCAGAGGAAGTAGGGTGACGGTGTGAGAACTGATGGCGATTCCCTGCACTCTGTGGATAATCTCCGGACCAGCCTTAATATTCAGTTCACGGAATATTTCTACCGCATTGTCCCACCATTCACAGGCGTCCTGTTCCTGCATATCCGTACCGGGACTATAGGTTGTGCTTCTTCGGGAAGCTGTCGCCACAATCTTTCCGTCCCCTCTCAGAAGGATTGCTTTCATATTTGTCGTGCCACAGTCCATACCGAGCAGATAATTCTCTGATTTTATCTCCATACCTGCCTCCTTTCCGATTATCCTCATTACTTTTCGTTCCAGAAATTTTTCATAAGTCGAAGCTCGTTACAATATTCTCTTAAACAATGATCCATCATCATTCTCATCTTATTTTCTGTGTCCTGACGGTCCGCTGCTGCTTCCACTGAAAATGTTCCATCGAAGTTCAATCGCAATCCCTTCCAGTAATGTATCCGAACTTCTCGGCCATTATCTGTTAATCTTGTATGCATAATCATACACAAAGGCCATGCTTCCTCTTTTGTCTTTTCCAGTTCATAGGAATCTCCGCAGATTCCCAGAAGAGAAATGCATGTCGGATCCTTTGCAGCGATATCCTCTGGAGTAATTCCTACGTGAGTAAAACGGAACCTTTCCCAGTTCCATTCACCTAACACCGGGCCCCATCCGAAGTCTTCCCAAACCGCATCTTCAAAATGCATATAATGCTTGCCCGCAAACCAGATCTTATAAAAAACATTGAGCTTATCATCGTCGTGAGCGAATTCTTCCCGATATTTCACAATCATCTCATCGGTAATCCCTGGCTGATCGATTTTCATGGCCGCATAGCCAATACCATTTTCCAACACCCCATATCCAACCGGCGGATAGGTCCCATCTTCATCCAACCTGTCCAGCAGAACCTCGCCCAGCTTATCCGGCATCATACATTGATCCGGTCTCAGTGGACCATTCTCAAAAGCTGCGATATGCTCCGGAGCAAGGTCTGCCATTTTCTCATAATAATGTGAAGCAAACGGAGAAGTTTTTTCCTCCTCCGTGAGTTCCGCAGACAGGCAGCGTAATTCTTCTATCGTGAAATCTCCCATCATTTTCCCACTGGTATAGGGTCTGGTCATCTCACGTCCTGTCACATATATTTCCATAATCCACTCCTCACAAATTCGTTTCGGTGTTCTAATTTCAGATGCTATAACCTATGATGTGTGTTACTGTCCACGCGCAGGCAGGAACAGTAACACATTCTTTAGATTATTCCGCTTCTCCAGCAGCTTCCCTTTTTGCTTTATCTCTGGCAACCAGTCTTTCTCTGACACCGTCCATATATCCCGGTTTATCCAGGTCATAGATTAACAGAGGGATAATTCCAACCAGGAATACGATACCTGGAAGCAGGTTTGCAGCGATATTGATACCAGTCTGTACATGTGCTGTGATCTCTCCGCCACCGACATAACCGAAAGCACCCATTACAAGCAGGAATACAGAGTTCGCGATTGCCGTCGCGATCTTAATACCGCAGCCTTCGAAAGAGAAGGCCATACCATCGTTACGGATACCATATTTGTCATCAAAATCATCGATAGCGTCTACCATCATACCGGCACCACATGGGCCTGCCACATAACCCAGGCCATAGTAAATAAGTACGACAAAGTCAAAGATGATGTTTTCATATGGTCCTACAAAGAGGATAATCAGTGCAGATCCCTGGATGATCATGGAAATGATTGCTGTCTTTCTCTTGCCCAGTTTGCTGATTACTTTAGGTGTAAATGGCATGATAATCGTTCCCACCAACATCTGCATCATCATGAATATGGTAACAAACGTATAATTCTGAACGCAATATAAATAGAAATATACTGCCACAGAGATTCTTCCCAACATACCGAACATATTAAAGAAACAATAAAAGATAGCACAAATAAGGTTCTTGTTTCTAAACACCAGCTTCAAACCATCGGATACTTTTCCCTGATCTTTTTTATCCACCGTAATCTTTTCTTTGAAACAGATCGCTACTGCCCAGAACATCGGCAACGCGATGACTGCCAACATAATCGCTGTGGAATGATATCCGGCAGCCTGATCTCCTTTACCAAACCAGAGCACCAGGTTCAATACAGACAGATTCAACACGATCTGACCGATTGTCATCCCCATCATCTGTGCCGCATTTAATTTATTGATTTCTTCCGGGTCACGTGTCATAACAATCGGCAATGCCAGATAAGGTACATTGGTTATAGTGTAGGACATTCCCAGACCGATATATGTAATGTAAGCATAGGCCAGTTTAGCCGGTCCGCTAAATCCTGGTACCGTAAATGTCAAAATGGTAAAGACTACCAGGAAGATGGCACCCACAAAAATGTAAGGGCGGAATCGGCCAAACTTGGTATGTGAACGCTCCATCAATGTTCCCATCATTGGGTCATTGACACCATCCCAGATCTTTGCCACCAACATCAGCAACGCTACCGCTCCGGTTCCCAGTCCAAATACATCTGTGTAAAACAGGGAAAGATAAGTGCTGACCATCGTCCAGGACAACTGAGAAGCAAAGTTTCCCATTCCATATATCAGATAATCTTTAAAGCCAAGGGGCTTCATGCCATATTTATTTAGTTTCGCTTCCTTCATGATTTTTCCTTTCTCTAAATTGATATAAGCGCCAAAAGTCACAGATTCTTTCTTGCTGATTTATGATTCAAGTCATCAGCCTTCATATTATGTTTTCTTTCTCTCATAAAGCCTGTCAAAATATCAACAGTTATGGGTTTATCCTTTTAAAAAATGATCCCCATCTCTTCTATCATGACGAGCCTAATCAGTACATTTGTCTCTGACAAAAATTACATTTCTTCAATCACTTTATCAAAGTTTTTGTATTTCTTCATCTCGGTGTCGATCATTTCCTTATTTGCTGTCAGCTTTGGTACGCAAACAGTAATCATGTTCTGAATCTCATTATAATGCTCATAAATACCAATAGTCGTATTTCTTGCGCGAGCCTTCTCTTTTTCAGACCACTCTACCGTTACTTTGCCGTCCTCTACCGCCAGATCGCCCCAGATACCGCAAACCGGACATTCTACTTTTGTCGTGCCGTTCATGCTAAGAAGAGAGTTATGGCATACCGGACAAACACCTTCCGGACCAGACCATGCATCGACTTCATCATAAGGTTTTCCAACTGCTTCAGCAACCGTCTTACCAAGGTCAGCGCATTTTTTCATCAATTCTTTGTCCAGAAGCGGATGTCCCGTTCTTCCCTGGTCATACGCATCCACATGACCTACACATTTCATGCAGAATGAGAATGAGAACAGGTCAAGCATCGGCAATCCCAAAGCCACCCAGTTATGTGTCTGCGCGCCGCCAACAGAAATATAACCTGTGTAATGATCCTTGAAGTATCTTGGATCCAGTTCCGGTTTGCCTTCCGCGATTCTCTTCTTATTCTCTTCGAGTAACGCTGCTCTGTCATGGGATGGTCCGAAACGGTCCACGAAGTTCTTGAACTGACCTAAGGTACCAACCGCGTAAACCGGTGCGCCAATGATGATGCCATCTGCGTCCAGGCACGCTTCTTCCAGGATATGATAGTCGTCCTTCATCGCGCAATGGATCTCCACTTCTCCTTTGTCGCGCATTCTGCTGCAGTAATCGCAGGCACGGCAATGTCCGATATCAAGCCGTAACGTATTGATGAACTGTACTTCCGCACCGGCTTTTTTGGCTGCGAACAAGGCTTCCTTTACCATCACGTCGCTTCTCTGGTTTCTTCTTCCAAAAGAAATTCCTAATACCTTCATTTTTTCCTCCTTCATTTTTGTGTATTTTTACTTCCTTCTGATGGTTATATTTTAAACAATTCAGCATTTTTCCGCTTTTCCCGGTTTAACTGGTCAGCAAAAAATAATTGTTGTCTTTTTTGCGCGAAAAAAAAGAGAGCAAAAAACATCGTTGTTTTTTTGCTCTCCTTTGTCTATGTGTAATTCTATATATCCTGGTACTTGATATCCAGCAGATGAATCTCCTGTGACTGCATAATATTTTCTATTTCCAGTACCCCATGATCCACAACGACACTTTTCATCTCTATATGAGGAATCGCTGTACTTTTCAAGTAGTTCATCTCATCCTCATCATCCGCCAGGGATTTCTGACATTCCATATTCCCCCAAATATCTTGTACGCTTCCATGCTCTTTGTTTACATAGTGTATTTTCACCAGATAGGTGCCATTTTGTACATTTTCCAGACGAATCTTCAAATTATACGGCTCGGAGTCCTCCAGATAATTCTCTAATTCATTCATCTTAATCTCATTTTCTTCCTTTAGAACATAGTAGGAGGAAAGCTTCTTATAGTTATGACAGGCGATCACAAAACGTCCCCGTCCGTTTGTCGTCACAATGGCATGCTCGTCCTTCGACAAAACATGTGGCCTGAGACGGTTCATAAAAACAAAGGCATAATAGGAAGGCTTGTGGATACCATCTCGTGTGATCAGACCGGAATCTCCGCTTAAAATCCGATTCGAATCATAATAATCCGAGTAACTGTCAAGTGCGTGCCAATATGCCATGATGTCCACCTCACCATTCATCTCGATGCAGTTTTTCAACACATAGGCACCCTGTTCACAGCTGTCATTAAACAGATTCCTGTTGGATATCGTGGAATTCCACTCACTGATATGAAGTTCCGGAACAGAAATCCCTTCTTCTTCCATGAATCGGCGCAATAATAAAATCTGGTTTTTCATATAACTGGTGTCAATCGATTTTCTCCTGTATTTTTTCCCTTCTTCTTCAATTGCCGTGTACTGATAAGAATAGAACGACAGGAAATCGGGCTGAATCTCACTCTCTTTCCATAGTGACAGAATATTTTTGTATTCCTGTAATTCATAACCAAGCACAAAACCGGCGCCACCGACAGGAATGTTGGAAGACACTCTTTTCATCGCCTGGTGAATAATCTCGAAATTTCTAAAATATTCCTCCGCTTTGCATTTCCTTTCCCTTTCCGAGTCATTTACTCCGTTATCTTCTGACCTGCTCTCATCCCAGTATTCAAAATACCAGGATTCCAGTTCCTCCGCTCCGTACCGATTCGCCAGATGTAAGGAGAATTCTTTCATCACCTTAGTAAATACGGCTTCGCCAAATGATCCCTGGTGTACCACTTCCTTAAGATATCTTTCCGGTGTGTACATAAAAGCGGTCTTTTTGTAGCCCAGATCCATATATGGTTTCATATGATTTTTCACCAGGAAGTCCAACACCGTATCCAGCTTCCTGAAATTACATTCTCCATTTTTGTTGACACATTCATCCAGTGCGAACATGCCCCAGATGCGCACATAACGGATACCCGCCTCCCCTTGCAGCTGTATCAGCTGATTCTGCACATCATTGTGAAGAATCGAATAGGCCTCTCCCACGCAGATTGCGCGTGTATTTACGGCCAGCCGTGATCCTTTTTGAGAGGCGTCTACCGTACAAATACTTCCATAACTCGCTTCTTTTTCCCTTTTGTCGGCTTTATATTTGAGATACCGGGCGATGATCTTTTCTTCCCGTTGTGTCAGTTCCGCAGCCTTGGCAGGTTCTCTTTCTTCCTGCATCTTCCTGTGATAATCGCTCGGAGCTTCTCCATACATGTTACGAAAAGCTTTTGTAAATGCCGCAGAGGACGGAAAACCATTATCCATGGCGATTCTTGTCATGTTTTTATTGGTATGAATCAATTCATCTACTGCATGGAAAATCCGCACATTATTCTGATATTCCATAAACGTCATACCAAAATTTTTCTTAATGTATTTGGAGAGATAGGCATTTGAAAGATACAATTTTTCTGCCAGTTCATTCAGGCTGATCTGCTTTTGATAATTGGCCTGAATATAATTCTGAATCTGCCACATGCGTGACTGCTCCTGCGTATCTTTCGTGTTCACTCTTGAATCATCTACTTTTATGAGAAAATTACTGGTCAGCACATACAAGGCTTCATAATATAACGCATTCAGATGAAGTCCTCCCATACCATTCTTTTCAAAATAATGCTCAAGGATTCGATCCAGAATATTACGCAAATCTTCGTATGCTTCATTTCGATCCGCCACAGTATTGCACCAGAACAAAAGCTGCATGGATCCCATCTGTTCCGCCAGCAGATGAAAATCTATCTCGAATCTGGCGCCCAGAAGTTCTTCATCTCCATCCATGTAATGACGTTTGTTGGCATTGATCAGGATAATGTCGCCCTGATGCAGATAATATGTCTGATCATCAATCACTACTTTCAGCCTTCCTGTCATAACATAGAATAAATCCAGATTCTGATGATAATGTGTGGATATTTCCGCATTGGAAATAAAATGAAATTGCATCAGTTTTCTATCTTCTTCCATAGTGTATCCCCTTCGTTTTGCATCCCTTTTCGTATCCGTTTTTATGGTGTCCTTCTATAATAAAGCGCAGTCCATCCAAACAATAGACAGCATTATACTATTTCCTGATACATCCTTTCTTCTATGTTGCCCTTACTTGTATCTGCTTTTATAATAACCACTATATAACCATTATCGTCTTTTTACTGATAACTTAACTAAACTGCACATTCAATAATTTAAATATTGATTAGGGTGTCAAAAGTAAATTCAAAAAGAAATGCAGATTGACACCACGTTT
>JAJQDO010000233.1 GCA_021202175.1 Clostridiales bacterium
ACATCCCGAACCACAGCCCCAGAATCATGGTGAGAACCAAAGATATCCAGACAAAACCACCGACCAACGCTCCTCTTTCATCTTCCAGCGACTGCGGTATATCTCGTATCCTCTTCACCGAAGCCTGCGCCAGGACCAGTGCGCAAATATCTCCACTTTCCTGATTATATACGCATGAAATGACCTGAACATAATCATCTCCCACATAACTATATCCAGTGTCCTCCCCCATAAAAGCCTGAATCAGATCTCCTGTGACATAAAACTGTCCATTGTTCGTATTATAGGTGTCTGACACGATCTGAAAATTACTGTCAACGATCAGCACACGGCCGCCGATATCATTGGCCAGCTTCTCCATATAATCAAGGTTCGAACCCCTGTCTCCTGATATATTCGTCATATTGTAAGCACTGATTCCATTAAGGGAAACCTGATCAGCCAACATACTACATTGTTTTTCTACATTAGACGTCAGCTGTTCCATGGCCTTTTTTTCATAAGAACACGTAATATAGTAGGTTCCGAAGAAAAGGAAAACATTAATCATAACCATTAACAGCAGACCAAGAACGTACCTTATGGGAATAAACCGCTTTAAATTCTTTAAAATCATGATGGATCAATTACCTCCGTATCCTCAGCGGAAGGATATAACAGTGTCTGATTATAATATGGCGACTTCTTTTCCAGTTCCTCAAACAGATATTCATACCCGTACTTCTCAGATAGCGTCTCCTCACCGGAAAAAAGATTAACGCCAAGGCCCAGACGATCTCCCGCAATCTCTACGCCCAGGCTGGCCAACGCCGTCGGGAAAAAATCCAGCGTGGTGAAGAGTCGATTATTCTCAACCTTCTCATCCACATCAGCAACATCAGCATTGATAAAGGCATTATACACCTTGCGAACGGTTTCTCCGCTGTGCTTATCATAAGTGTACTCTCCGTAAAAATCAGAATCCATGCTGCAATGGTCCCCGGTAATAATAATGGTCGTATCATCATAGAAATCCTGCTCCTGAATCCAACAGACAAAATCATACACCTGAGCGGACGCGCAGGCCCATACATTGGCATACTGATCATCATAGGTGTCACCGCAAAGCTCACAAACATAACCATCCTGATGATGGGTATCTACCGTGAGCATGGAAAAATTAAACGGTTCCTCTGCCTCCGCAATCTCTAAAAGCTTCTCTTTCGCGAATTCATAAAGCTTCTCGTCCTCAAAACCCCACCAGACCTTATAATCGGAATCAATCTTTCCATCTGAGATCGCACGTTTATAATCATAGATATCATAGTCACCATGCTGGGAAAAATAATTGGTCCGGCCGCCGAAATTGAAGTTTGAACCAGCCATAAAATAATTCTGATAGCCGTTCTCCTCGAGAATGTCTCCCAAAGTCGTGGCCCCAGGGAGAAAATAATCATAATTCTTCATCGAATTATCAATCTTACTCGTATCATGGCTGTACAGCTTCAAGGGGATTCCCGCTGTCTGGGCGACCAGCCCGGCAATCGTCCAGCCACAGGCCGGGGCAACGGAAGCGCCCTCGATCAAATCCGACTGTGAGAAGCTGACATACTCCGTAGCCAGCCGCGTCATCTCCGGTATATAATTTACATCGAACAATCCTCCCTCTTCCACATCCTGGGCAGAGCTTTCCGCGGACTCCATATAAATCCAGATCAGGTTACGTTTCTCTTCCGGGAAGGTCAACTCGACACTGTCGGGATCGACATAAGCCTCCTCAATAAAAGAAGAACTATGTATCTGATTACTGACATAAGAAAACAGCGCAAAAGTCTGATCAGCCATCAAACAGATGGCGACAAAGCCCGCAACCACACAGACGAGACAAACTCCCGCGTGAAAACGAAGCGGGAAAATCTGAATCTTGTGAAGCTTATTTGCCGTCTTCACTTCAATCTGGTAAATGTGTCCCGCAGGAAAATGAAATGCAAGGAAAATCACTGCAAAAATGACCACCGCAGGTACCAGTGCGTCTCGCAGATAGCTGTTGATGAATGTTTCCGACGTTCCTTCCAGCGACATACTTAAAGTAAAAACGATCTCATCCATGCCGATGTTACCATAATTCGCTTTCCCCCATTGGAAACTGAAATAAAGCAACAGAACAAAAAAACGGCCAGGAATAAGATAGCGTGTATGACTATTTTCACCCATGTCTTTTCTTTTCGCGCTTTTGGCATCATAATCTATCCCTGTCCCTCTTCTTTCATATTATTTCAAACATTCTTCTTACGTATTATTCCGAATATTCTGATTTCTGTGTTTCTCTCACTCTTGAACTTCTTTACTTTACTTCTTTACTTTGAAATACGCGTACTTCGCTACTTTGAGAACAGCAACTGCAGCCAGGTCAAAAATATGTAGAAACTGAAACTTGGTCAGCGAACTATATTATAATACATCAAATCATTTTTCACAATCGTAACTTATTTCTTTTTTTCCGGATTTTCTGCCCTTGTTACTGATTCGACTGGTTTTGTCTGATTCGTAGGGTTGATTATAGATGAAATAAGAAATGACTGGTACGCTTTGGCTAAATCATAAAGCCTTCGCATACCAGCCCTTCTTTTGTCACTGCTCCTTGTAGCTTGCCAGTCTATTTCTTTTTCCACTTGGCATATAGGGTGATGTTTTTTGTGTTTCCCTTTTTGA
>JAJQDO010000294.1 GCA_021202175.1 Clostridiales bacterium
CCCCCCCCCCCCCCCCCTTATCTTTTTTTTTATACTACTCCTCGCAAACCCCCCTTTGCTCAGGATTCTGTGGGGTTCGTTTATGTGTATAAGAGACTGCTATGCGGCGATCGCCAACAAGGGTACCTACAATGAACCGATATTATACACGACGGTAACGGACAGCGAGGGAAACATTCTTCTGGAGAATAAAACAGAAGGGCAACAGGTGATGAAGGAAACAACCGCCTGGCTGCTGACCGACGCCATGAAGGACGTCGTCGAAGAAGGCACCGGCGTGGAGGCCCGGCTTACCTCAGACATGGGCGTGGCCGGCAAAACCGGAACAACTTCAAATAACTACGATTACTGGTTCTGCGGGTACACCCCGTACTATACTGCTTCCATCTGGACAGGCTATGATTACAATACATCTTTTGATAACGACGACGATTACCACAAGGTGATCTGGGCCAAGATCATGGATCAGATCATTGAGACAGAAGAACAGGAGATTCGTGATTTTGACAGCTGTGATAACATCACGCAGGTCGATATCTGCAAAAAGTCCGGTATGCTTTCAGTGGACAACGTCTGCTCCAACGATCCGGAAGAATCGATGGTGGAGACAGAATACTTCGAAAAAGGCACCGAACCGACCGATTCCTGTGAAAACCACATTGCGGTCACTCTGTGCAAAAAGACAAATATGGTTGCCAGACAATACTGTACAAGCACCTACACGAAGGTCTTCCGCGTCCGTCCGGAAGGATCGAGCGGCACAACGGACGACAGCCCGTATTGCATGACGTTCACCTTAAAGGATTATAAGTGTACTTACCACACAAAGAAATGGAAAGAAAACCAGGAGAAAAAGAAACAGGAACAATCCACCATCTCAAATAATTCGGATACCAACGGAGATTCTTCTTCCACATCATCCAGCGGACAGGTTGATGTGGATATCAGTATCCAAAGCATCAAAGACACGCTTTTAGAAATCTTCAACTGAAAAGGGGCGCAGCCGTTGATCGGCCGCGCCCCTCTTTATGATTCCCCTCTTTATGATTTCATCTTTGGCTTGAAAATGAGCGACGCCAGGTAGGAAAATACCAGCGCGGAGCTGGTCCCTGCCGCGGCAGCTTTCAGGCCTCCTTTAAATAATCCGATAAACCCTTCGTCATTTACCGCTTCCATCACCCCTTTGGAAAGATTATAACCAAACCCGGACAACGGGACACTGGCGCCGCATCCGGCCCATTCCTGCAGGGGGCCATAGATGCCAAGGGCACCCAATATCACGCCGGTGATCACCAGCAAAACCATCACCCGGCCCGGCATTAACCTGGGGTGGTCCAGGAATATCTGAACCAGAGTACAGATGCAGCCTCCCACGATAAAGGCTTTCAAATATATCATATTGCCATTCCTCCTGTTTACATTCTTTCTGCTTGATTCGCCCCGGTTTGCAGGCCCTCTGCGTGTTCCAACCACACCGCATGGGCAATGGAAGGGATATTTCTTCCCTGGTTGGAGGATATCTGCGACAGCAGCGCCCCTGTCGGGACAAAAAGGCCCCGTTTCCACTCTCCGGATGCCAATTTGGGCAGTATCGTGCCGGACAGCACCACGGCGGAAGCGGCACAGCCGGAGCCTCCTGCATGGGTATCCTGCTGTTCCTCCTCATAAATCTGCATTCCGCAGTCCATATGATTTTTCGTAATGTCAACGTGGTTATCCTGCAACAGAGAAAATAACAGTTTCTGCCCCACAGCTCCCAGATCTCCGGTCACGATCCGATCAAAATCGCACGCGCTTTTACAGAAATCCTCCAGGCTCTGACAGATCGTATCCGCGGCGGCCGGCGCCATACATGCGCCCATATTAAAGGGATCCTGAATACCATAATCCTTGATCTTCCCGGTCGTAAATCCGCGGACAACGACTTTTCCGGCCTTTTTGTTCCCCAGTACAAATGCCCCGGCTCCGGTTACTGTCCTAGTGGCACTCCATGGTCGCTGATTTCCATACCCAAGAGGAAAGCGAAATTCTTTCTCCGCACTGGCAAAATGGCTGGAGCAGGCAGCAAGGGCCGTATCCGCATATCCGCCGCCAAGCGCCATCGCCGCGGCGGACAGCGCGGGGCCCGAACTCGAGCAGGCGCCATAGATCCCATAAAAGGGGATATCCAGCTGCTTTAATCCAAAAGACGAGGCAATCATCTGTCCCAACAAATCTCCGCAGAAAACCATCCTCACCTCTTCTTTCTTCCTCTTCGCCTTGCGAAGAGCAATCTCACAGGCTGTCTTTACAAACTGGCTCTCACTCTCTTCCCAATTCTTCTGTCCAAATAAAGGATCTTCCACAACAAGATCCATGTATTTGCCCAGAGGTCCTTCTCCTTCTTTTTTCCCGACAACACCGGCATAGCCAATCATTTCCACCGGTCTGCCGAAGCATACGCTCTGCTTCCCTGCCATCTGATTCATAAAAAATACCGCCTTTCCCTACAAGATTTCGTTATCCTCTCGCAAGCACGTATTCCTTATCACAAAATGATATCCTCGATCCGTGCCTGACTGTGACTAAATTCCTTCTTACTTGCTTGAAAGGTAGTATTTTCATTTTTTATCGTTTTATGCTTAACTTATCTTATGAAACATCTTTTTCAATAATCCACTTTTACAAGGCACAGGCCGCCCGGCGGCGCAGTGGGCCCCGCTTTCTGCCTGTCTTGCGCTTCTATAATCTGCGGAATCTCTTCCGGCCGAATATTTCCTTTTCCCACTTCCAGCAGTGTTCCGGTCATGATACGTACCATATTTTGCAAGAATCCTGTTCCGTGGAAGTTAAAACAAATGAATCCTCCTTTGCGGATGATTTCAATCCGATCGACAATGCGTACCGTCGACTTTTTCATCTTCGGATTTCCGCAAAAGCTTTTATAATCATGTTGACCTTCCAGATAAACTGCCGCCTGCTTCATCTTCTCCACATCCGGGTGATAATCCAGCACTGTAACGTATTTCCTCTGAAAAACTGGCTTCACCGGTCCGTCAAAGCAGGTATAACAATATAGCTTACCCACAGCCTTATACCGTGCATGGAACCGTTCGGACGCTTCCCTGACCTCTTTTACCGCGATATCGTCCGGCAGATATCGATTCATATAATCTCGAATCTCATCGGGACGCATCCCGGTATCCATCACCGCATTGGCGACCATGGCCTTTGCATGGACACCCGCGTCAGTACGCCCGGCCCCGATCACCGCGATTTCTGTCCCGCACATCCTGGACAGCACGCTTTCACATTTTCCCTGAATGGTATCCCTGTCGGGCTGATGCTCCCAACCGTAATAACGACTGCCATCATAACTGATAATCATTTTATAGTTCTTTTTCATAACCTGCCTCTCTCCATCATTCGTATGTTTTTCTGTTTCTTTATATTTATAATTAATGCAGCCAAATAAAATACCCAAAAGCGTGAACACCATCCATAGTGTAGATACTATCGATTTAACCCCTGCTGATTTTGAATCACAACCAATGTTTCAGTCAAAAATACCATAGAAACGCAGACACATTTTACCGTTTTTGACCTTTCTATCATATCATATCACATATCTTACATTTTCTTTTTGTGTATTATTCACAACTTATAATTGTATCCTCCCTAAATTCTTGTTGTTTTTACAATTTTCTTTCGAATGTTACAATATTTCTATCATCAGGCAGAGGGAAACACTGCTTGATCGCAGACTATATTCATACATTTAAAAGGAGGAGATTGTTATGAGTATTCTTATGTTACTTGCCGCTTTTGGCGGCGGTGTTTTTGCTGCATCCATTGGTGCATTGCCGGCCTTTATCATGACTGGTGTGTTTGCTATTGTTGGTGCCGTTGCGAATATGTGCGGTGCTACTGATGCAGGCAACATTCTTGTTAACTATATCGCATTCGGTTCTTTCTTCGGACCACACATTTCCTTTGCAGCCGGTGTTGCAGCTGCAGCTTACGCAAAGAAAAAAGGTATCAGCGATAATGGTGCAGATATTGCAACTGCATGTGCTGGATACAACGCTCCTGACGTGCTTTTAATCGGTGGTGTATTTGGTGTAATCGGTTTCTTATTCAAAGAATTAGTTGTTGCTAATCTCTTTGCTGGAACGATTTCCGCGCGTCTGGTTACAGATGCTCCTGGATTCACCGTATTCTGCTCTGGTCTTTTAGTTCGTATTATTTTCGGTGGAAAATTAAGAACAGGCGACAAGGTTACAAGTGGTGGTTCCGCATTTACGAACACGATCGTAATCGGTATCAGTTACAGCTTAATGATTGCTGGTGTTTATTGTGCGGCAGTCCAGGCTGGTGTTCCGGTTGATGCATTTGGCGGATCTTATCACGTATTAGTATTCGGTCTTGCAGCTGTTGGATTATTCTTTGCCGAAATGGGTCAGCCATTCTATGGATGCCACCATATCGTGATTATCGCAGCAGAAGCTACCGTACAGTCCTATAACACAACAGGCAGTCTTTGGACAGCATTGATCATGGGTGTTATCTTCGGTACGATTTCCGCTATCATCTGTGATGTAGAGGGTGCGTTGATCAACTCCGGTACCGATTCCCACATCGATGGTCCTGCAACCGCAATCTTAATCATGACATTTGCTGTTAATGCTTGTTTCCCAGCATAACATTCATTATAAGATAGGATATCTACATAAGAAGGTATATGAAAAGGCTCTCGTAAGAGAGCCTTTTTTACGCGAATTTATTCTTCAGACTACATCTCTTCCAGTTTCACCATAGCATCAAGAAGCATCTGCCTTGTCACACGATAGGGATAATGCGCCACGTCAGAACGTTCGGGAATATCCGAAATAATTTCTTTAAACTGGTCTTCGGTGATATCAATATCCGCAAGCTTTAAGGGAAGTCCAAGTTCCCGGTTCAATGCATATATTTTATCAAATTCCTCTTTCTGGCCGTCAACAAGAAGTGCATACAGCATGCCATAGGCGACGACTTCCCCGTGAAGATGTTTTTCCTCAATCACCGGGTAATTTGTCAACGCATAGAAGATCGCATGGGCGAGACCGCTGTTGTAGTCGGGCGTGAAATCTCTGGTAAGAAAGATGGATGCGATTCCCGTTGAAACTACGATAGCCAGCACAGCCTGTTCAAAGGCGTCGGAGCAGACATGCTTTTTATTGTCATGATATGCCGTCGCGCCGTATTTTACGAGGGGTTCCATACACATTCTGCTTACCGCAACCCCCATAGCGGTAAAATGAGGAAGATCTTCATCTCTGGAAGAAATCGTCGCCTCATAATACTTCGCATAGGTGTCTCCGATTCCTGCCCAGAGATAACGGGCCGGGGCCTGGGAAAGAATCTCTGTATCGATAAACACATGCTTTGCCGGTTCTTTAAAAAAATGCGGCTTCAAAAATACCCCGTCATCCATATACATGATAGAGACAGAAGTACAGGCAGCACAGTTAGAGGCAATCGTAGGAAAAGTAAAAATCGGCTTACCATCTTCGATACAAAGACATTTGCACGTATCAATACATTTACCTCCGCCAACCGCAAATACCATATCCGCCTCCTGATATACCGGAAGTTCCTTCAAACGCTCTACCGTCGAATAGGTACAGTCCTTTCCGTAATATACATGTCCGACGACGGAAAAACCGCTTACCTCAATTGCCGGTATCAGCTTCGGCGATGCGGCATCATAAGATTTATGCCCGCTGATAATCAATATCTTGTCTCCGTAGGGAGAACAGAATCTTTTTATTTGTCCATAGATGCCGCTGCCAATAGAATAATTTGGCAGACACATTTCATAATTTTCCAGTTTCATTGTTCGTAACGCCTCCCAGGTTTCTCTGCTTATTGACCGATTGATGAATCAATCGGTTGATTGCCGCCCATCTATCTGATTACTCATTTATCTGTCTGAATTCTTTTTTATCAGTTTGAATGCTCATTTTTCTGCTTGACTACTCATTTTTACCTGCTCGAAAGAAGAATCCTGTCATTGTCAAAATCCTTTTGTCTCTTCATGGAATACATGTTGATCATCTGATCCATCGTCATGTGCTCTCTTTCTTCTCCGGAAATATCCAGTATGATTTCCCCGGAATCCATCATAATGGTTCTGGAACCAGTCGTCAGCGACTGGTTCAGATTATGTGTGATCATCATCGTTGTGAGCTTATTTTCTTCGACAATGGACTTGGTAATCTCCATCACTTTTTCCGCCGTAGCCGGATCAAGAGCCGCCGTATGCTCATCAAGAAGAAGCAGACGCGGCACGGAAAGTGTGCACATGAGCAGTGTCACCACCTGCCGCTGTCCGCCGGACAGCAGACCAATCTTCGTCTTCATCCGGTCTTCGATTCCCATATGGTACCGGGAAAGACTTTCCCGGAAAAAATCTACATTTTTTTTATTAATCGCCCGAGCGAAAGGATTGGTGCGCGTGCCGGACCGCGCGTAAGCAAGAGCGAGATTCTCTTCGATCGTCATATTCGGAGCCGTCCCACGCATGGGGTCCTGGAACACGCGACCAATTTTCCTGGCTCTCTCATGAGCCGACTGAAATGTGATATTCTCTCCATCAAGAAAGATATGGCCGCCATCCACGAGGAAACCGCCGCAGATGGCATTAAACAGCGTACTTTTACCTGCACCGTTCGATCCAACGATGGTGACGAACTCTCCGTCCTGAAGCGTAAGGCTAATATCCTTAATCGCTATCTGCTCATTGACTGTACCTTTATCAAATATTTTTGTAATATCACGAATCTCTAACATCCTTTGTCCGCCTTTCTCAGTTTCTGCTGCGCAATGTACTTTTTCACTGCCGGTATGGCCAGCGTGATAGCAACAATCAATGCACAGGTAAACTTCATCAGATTCGCGCTTTTATCTCCGAAAATATTGTTGCGGATGACAAAGGCTACGATCAGTTTATAAATCACGGAACCCATCACTGCGGAAATCAGACCAATCGTCGGTCCACGCTTCCCGAAAACCGCTTCTCCGATGATCACTGCGGCGAGGCCATAAATCAACGTTCCATTCGTGGTATTGATATCGGAATATCCCAGGCTTTGTGACGCCAAAGCGCCAGAAAGACCGATCAGCGCGTTCGCGAGCATCAGCGCCAATATCTTCATTTTATCCACATCGATGGAGGAAGCCTCTACCATCGCCGGATTATCTCCGGTCGCACGGATGCGAAGTCCGGTCTGCGTTTTGAAAAACCAGATGGCAATCGCCAGGGCAAGGACCACGATAATGAAGCTGACAATCGTTTTTACAATACTGGTGTTGAACTGTCCGCTGATACCCCAGATACTCTTAACAAGTTCAAATACGGTCTTCTTATCATAGCTTAAGTTGGTCGTCGCTCCTTTTTCCGTAAGCGAGTATAATACGAGGTTGATCGAACACAGCCCACTCATGGTAATGATGCCCGCAAGCACCTCATGGACTTCGAGCTTCGTCTGTAAAAGTCCTGTTACAAGACCGGCAACCGCCCCGGCCGCGAAACCGGCCAAAAGGGCAAGCAGGGGATGCCCCGCAAGCGCAGTCAATGCGGACACGACGACACCAAACCCAAAGCTCCCCTCTGTCGTCAGATCTGGGATATTCATAATACGCAGGGAAATATAGATTCCCATAGCCAAAAGCCCGTAAATCAGGCAATCTGGAAGATTTGTCAGATAGTATTGTAATTCAATCATCTTCTTCTCAATCCTTTTTACTTTTTAACTTTTTTGTGGAAGAACCTTTTAATAAGAGATTACTGGTTACATCCGTTTATTATCGGTTTAATATTGGTACGTTTACTCGATAACATTAAGCGCGTACTCTGTAACGATATCACTCTCTGTAAGTCCAAGAGCATCCATCGCCGACTGGCTTACGGAACAGTAATCAATGCCAATAACCTGTGCCGGAATCTCCGCAACCGGAGTACCATTCTGCAGATATTCCAATGCGATGTCTACTGTCTTCTCACCAATTCCAACGTCGTCGATCGCCAGTGTCGCAAAACATCCGGATGCTACTGTTGTCGTGGAAGACGCATAGGTCGGAATCTGATTCTCATTGCAGATATCAACAAGAACATCAACGCCATCCTGGATAATGGAATCATTTGGCACGAAAATAACATCTGCGCCATCTGTAATAAGGGCATTTACCGCAGTTTCCACATCACTGGATGTTGGTGCCGTAGCTACAGTATACTCGATACCAAGCGTGTCCAGATATTCCTCACACTGCTCCACAGTGTTGATGGCATTATCTTCATTGCCGCTGTAAATCAGACCATATTTGGTCGCCGGCGTCGTTGCCTCAGCCAGATCGATAATTTCCGATACCGGAATCGCATTGGAAGTACCGGTCGCATTTTTATCCGGCGCATCCATATCTGTCAGGACGCCTGCTGCTACCGGCGCGGAAACCGCACAGAAAAATACCGGCGTATCGCTCTCCACATTTACAAACGCCTGTGTTGCCGGCGTAGCGATCGTAAATACCGCATCATACGTTCCGTCCGTCATATTGCTCACGATCGTAGACAGTGCGGAAGAATCACCCTGTGCGCACTGATACTCAATCTGGTCTTCACTGTATCCATTTGCTTCCAGTTCCTGAATGATACCGTCACGCATATCCGTAAATGCACCATTCTCTACCATCGCTACCACACCAATCTTCGCATCCGCGTCCACTGTCGCCTCTGCATCCGCAGCTTCTGCTGCATCAGCTTCCGTGTCTGCTTCCACCGCTGCTTCCGTGTCGCTCTCAGAATCGGACGTGCTGCTTGAGCTGCTTCCGCACCCTGTGAAAATTACGGTTGTCATTGCCAGTGCCATTAAAATACTCAGCATTTTCTTTTTCATCATTATTTCTCCTTTTCCTTTTGCTGATTTCGACCACATCATCCATGGCGGAACATTTTTATTGCAAAAAGATAAAGCCTCCTATGTATTTCTTATACAATAGAAACTCTATAATAAAAAGTCCCTGACAATAGATAAACTATTGCCAGGGACGGATATATCATATTCCGCGGTACCACCCTGATTCATGGAAACTCCATGCACTCTGCAGATACTGTCATATCTTGTGCAACTAACGTATGCCTTCCCGTCGCAAAATACTCACAAAACATATATATCATATATATTCCTGTTTGTTTTACTCTGCGCCCTCTCCGGTCCATTTATGTGCTCTGCGTCCTGCGGGCTCTCAGCGTCTCCCTCTCTCTGTAAGTGCACGATACACTTTTACCTCCGGATCCTCGGTTTCAATGGTCGATATGAAATTGTTTCAATATTCTTTATGATTATACTTGAGCAATGAATCTACGTCAACCCCCGAAAGATAAAAAATATCAAAAATGTGCCGTCACATATCCTAAGCCCGGAAAGTCGGCCGCGATCGTATCACCTTTTTTTACAGGCACAGAGCCGGTAATCGCGCCGGAAAGCACAATGCTCCCTTCTGACAGCGTGAGGTCATGCTGCGCCAACGCACGAACCAGCCAGATTAACGCATTCAACGGACTGCCGAGGACATTAGCCAGCGTTCCGGACGCAATCACCTGTCCGTTTTTTACATAATTCATCTCCGCATGATGCAAATCAACATCATGGATATCCAACTTCTGGCGGCCTGCAGCATAGTGGGCGGCTGATCCGTTGTCCGCAATCATATCCGGCAGCATCACCTTCCAGTCCTTCACGCGGCTGTCGATGATTTCCAGTGCTGGCACTACGTAATCTACCGCGTCTAAAATCTCCTCCTCCGTAACCAGCGTTCCCGTGACAGCCTTTTTCATGACAAAGGCCATCTCTCCTTCCACTTTCGGCTGCAACATACCGTCTGCGTCGCATACGCTGTCGTCCTCGATCCGCATGGCGTCGGTCAGTATTCCAAACATCGGCTCTTTGGCTCCAAGAAACGCCTGGATCTTATCGTTCGTAAGGCCAATCTTTATGCCAGAAATCGTTTCGCCTCTCTCCATTCTTCTGCGTACATTGTAGAACTGGACCTTGTAGGCATCCTGCACCGTCAATTCCGGATACTTCTCTGTCAGCATCGGTACCTGCCGCATATCCTTTTCCGCCTCGTACAGGATATCCGCCATATTCTTTATGTCTTTATCGGATACCATATCTTTTCTCCTCACTATCCTGATTAATACTTTAGCAGCTATTTGTCTAACAACAAAGTTTCGTTCATACTCCCGGTCCGATATCCTCTGAGATCCAAAGTCACATAAGAAAACCCGATTTCTTTCAATTCGGCATATATCTGTTCCCGCACATCCTCTGCCATAATCTTCGGAAACTCCTCCGGTAAAACCTCGATGCGCGCAATAGTTCCGTGAATGCGGACCCTCAACTGACGGAATCCCAAATCGAGTAAAAACTGCTCTGCCCGGTTGACCATTCCCAGTTTTTCCTCGCTGATGGTCTCTCCGTAGACAAACCGAGAAGAAAGGCAGGCAAAGGATTGCTTGTCCCAGGTAGGCAGCCCCAGTTCCTTTGACAGCTGACGAATCTCATCCTTGGTAAGTTCCGCGTACCGAAGTGGGCTCTTAATGCCAAGCTCCTTCACCGCGATCATGCCAGGACGGTAATCGCCCATATCATCCATATTGGAGCCTTCGGCCACAGCCGCCATCCCGTTTTCCTCCGCGATTTTCAGAATCTTCTCAAACAGTTCATGCTTACAGAGATAGCATCGGTTTCTGGGATTCTGACGGAAGCCCTCGATATTCAGCTCCTCCGACTCTACGATAATCTGCCGGATTCCTTCCTTTTCACAAAAGGCCTTCGCCTCCTCCAGTTCTCTCTTGGGAAATGAACAGGAAGACGCTGTCACGGCAACCACCTGATCACCCAGCACATCGGCGGCCACCTTCAATAATAGTGTGGAGTCAACGCCGCTGGAAAAAGCAACCGCAAGACTCCCCAGTTCCCTGATATATGACTGCAATTTTTGATATTTTTTTAAAACAATGTTGTCCATGATCGCATTCCTTCTTTCTGACTTTTTATAAAGAATTTAAAGAGAGTATAGCATATGAACAACTTCATTCGCAACCTGACAAATATTACTTTTTATCTGTTGTCCATGGCGTCTGCCCTTCAAGGTGGGTGAGGATAGCTCATGTAAGGACGAATTTCTATGAGACCGTTTACTCCGCATTGGACCATATGGTATACTGCGGTATCTGTATAGAAAGCCATATATAGCTTCATTAAAAAAACTATATATTTCCCCGGACGATATTGCTTATCTCCTCCATTTCAAAGTCAACTTCAATACAACGGGTAGAAAAGCCATACCGCAGTGTCTCGAAATGCACTTGAGGCAGATCACAGGCTGTCATATATCTTTTCAGCCGATACTGCAGTGCCCGAGGCTCCATACAGGCTCTTGTCCCCGTCAGTACAAAGCTCTTGCCATCCTCCTGCCGGAATTTTTTACAGTAAGCAACTGTCATCTCTGTCAGATGTATTTTCTGCTCATCACTCTTTCGCTTGGACGGGCCGATTTGAAGAACCGTTTTGGTTGTAATGTCAGGATTAAAATTTTTGACTCGCTGCAACGTGTTCGCCGCTGTTACAGTACGCTCCGAGATAGAGATATCACCCCACTGCAGGGCGCAGATTTCTCCAATCTGCAGGCCTGCCATAATGGAAAGGAAAATGCCGAACTTGCAGGTGTCCATCTCCTCAAGCAGAAAGCGCAGGAGCCTCTCCTGCTCCTCAGAGGTAAGTGCCTGCTTTTTCTTCCTGACGAGCTTCGGATATGGCATCACAACACCGGAAAAATCATAGTGCGTTTCTTTCTGCACGTAATCCAGGATAGAATGCAGGATACCCAGGATCATGTGTACCGTTTTTGCGGACAGTTCATCCTGTTCCGTTTTTTCCTGTGCAAACTGTGCAACCCGTTCGGAGGACAATTCTGACAGCCGGCACTTTCCCAACACCAGCATGATGTGTTTCTCCACAAGAGAACTGTATTTTGCATAGGAGGACGTCCTGACCGTTGCTTCCTGCTGGCTCAGCCATTTGTAGCAGTAATCGGAGAATATAAGATTATCTTTTTCTGTTGGCATAGGGTGCTCCTCCCTCAAACCAACTGAAGACCTTAAATATTTAGATGTTTCCTCATCATGTTGCTGCATAATACCATCCTCTTTCACCTATTCTGCATCATAAGTGCGTACCATAAGTACCACCCCGTATTCCGGGTCAAAATGGGAGGGATACACTGTCTGGCTCTCCCCGGCTGCCAGATCCTCAAGCTTCACATTATAGGTGATCCCGCCGACATATTCGCCGGTTTCCATCTGGTTTTTATAAAACAGGCGCAGCACAGGAATCTCTGCACCGCTGATATTGGTCACCGTAATCGCGCCACTGCCATCGTTTTCAACACGTACCAGGTCTTCGCACATGTCAAAAGCAGTAATATAAGCGATCTCACTCCCGTTGTAGGAACAATCTGCTGATTCCGAACAACTCTTTTTATCCGCTTCCATCACCAGAACGGTAGCCCCTGCAGGGATGAGAGAGACATGAAACTGGAGTGCCTCCCCATCGGCGGTTAAACGGATGGTTCCATACTCAATCACATTTTCAGACGTGTTTGTCACTTCCAGCATGGCAACCTCGCTGATCTCATCCTCCGAACCATCCTCAAGGTAATATCCGCTGTAAGAATACAAAGTTTCTATCGTTATTCCTTCGGATTCATCGGTATAAGGGAATCCCATTGTTGTTATGGAATCGCCAGTAATGAACTGCCCTTTTTCCGTATTGCTTCCTCCGCTACTCTCTGTTCCGCTGCTTCCTGAACCACTGCTCTCTGACCCGCTGTTCTCTGAAGCGTTGCTCCCTGAACCACTGCTTCCCGATGCATCAGAGCCGTCTAAAGAAGTCCCATTGTCATCAGAAACGATTCCCGATATATCATCTGTGGTTTCTTCCGAAGCGCTTCCTTTATCTGTACTGCCGCCAATACCTGTTGCAAGACTTACCCCAAGCACAACAACCGCCGCGATAATTACGATAATTAATATAGTCAGCCGTTTCCGTTTTCTCATATGTTATATTCTCCCATTTCGTTTTCCCGCGGTTTCCAGGTATGTTTTACATGCCGGCAGATATGCCCCATGCATCCGGCAGCGGTATTCCGGCTTCCGCGAAAAAGCGCCGGTTTCTGTCATGACCATTGCGGCACAGGTATTACACTGTTTTTTGCTTTGGCAGGAGGCGCAGGAAACAGGCAGGCGGATTTTGGAGCTCTCCTCCATGATATAATCCCAGGCAGCGGTAAACCCCGTTTCAAACGGATACGCAACCGGGCTGTTTATCATTCCGCAGGGGAGCATCCGCCCGTCCCAGGTGACCCAGAACGCGGTTTTGCCGGCTCTGCAGTGCATGGGTTCCCCTTCATCCTGGCATTCTTCCTCCCCAAAGGGCATAGACCCTTCTCCGGCTTCCAATGCCCTGACATGCCCGCCGAACCATTTTTCCCCGTGCTGGAGGTATGCCAGCCGTGCCTGCTGCGCGGCAGCTTCCTCCGCTGAAAAACGGTCATTGGCACCCACCATCGCTTCATTGCGCCTCATTGGCGGGAACATATATGCAGAAGACTGTATCTGGAGCTTATGTTCCCTGGCATAAGCGATGATCTCGGGGACATCCATCGTGTTGTACGGGGTAACGCTGCAATTCAGTTTGACGCTGATCCCCGCTTCCCGAAGGAGTCGGATGGCGTTTGTCGTCTGTGTGAAGCCGTGAGGGTTGCCGCAAAGGCGGGCATAGGTTTCATCCGATGCCCCGTAGAGCGTAACATTGATCCTGGTCGGCGGATCCTCCTTCAGCCAGCGTACCGTTTCCTCATTTATCAGTGTCCCGTTACTGTTGATCGAGATCACAAGTCCGAGTTTCTTTAATTCGGCATACAGTTCCTGAAAGCCCGGCCATAAAAAAGGCTCTCCGCCAGTCAGAAGCAGGAGAAGCATGCCTTTTTCCTGCGCTTCCTTCGCCAGTGCCACCCACTCCGCAACGGTGCAGGGTCTGCCGCCGGTGGCCTCCATCTCTTCTTTTGTCATCCGGACATAGCACATCCGGCAGTCCATGTTGCAAAGAGGCGATAAATCAAACGTGCCGGACAAGGGCACTTTCTTCTTTTCTGCCTTCCAGTGCAGGTAATTTACAACCTGCGGGACAATATAATCACTCGCCACTGACGCGCACACTCCTTTCACGGTTTCGCATTTCTATCTGTATCTTTCGGTTTTTAGAATCCGGGCAATTGCGCAGGGCATACGATAGCTGCTACTATCCATGCCTGGCACAGGCAACCACTATAGTTTTCCAATTTTTCTTTTTAAAGTGTCAACTGCGTCCTGGTCAGGCCTGCAGGATAAACGGTAGACCGGTATATCTGCCAGCAGCCCATCCAGGTCAGATAATATCCGTTCCATAAACGCCTCATCCCACGGGTGCAGGGTCAGCCCACTGTAAACGGAGAGGAAGGCCGTTTTCCCCGATAAGAGTTCTACATGGTTTTCCGGCGCCTGGCGCAGTGCCACAATCGCCGCCAACGGACAGGATTCATTCCGGTAAACTGCCGAAGAACCGGCATAAGGGAGCCCATAGGCCCGCCATTCCCCATCCACGCAGCGAATCGCCGTCCGGTCGCCGTTTAAGAGCTCTGCCCCTTCATGCTTCACCCATAAGTCGGCCTGGGTAGATTTCCCTGTCCCGGAGGGTGCGGTAAAAACGATTCCCTTTCCCTTCCACCGGATAAACGAACTGTGCAGGATAAACCCGTGGTGCAGGCTCAGCAAGTGCTCTAAGCAGACCGGGCCGAATATCTGGCGCTCCGTCGGGAAATACCTCTCCCATCCGGAAAGGTAATAACAGAACATCTTTCTGCCGTCTGTTTCCATCCATGCATGGCACGGTTTCCTGTCCATGTGATAGCCAAGGTAACTGTGCCCGTCTTTTTCCAGGGCGCCGGGGAAATAAAAATCTGTCCCGGCAGGTTCCCCTTCATAAAACAAAGGCTGATCAACCGGCTGGTATATGATATCCAAATCCGGAGCCTCTGATTCCATCGTGCAGTGGAAGGGGGCAAATTCTTTTGTCCGCTCATATGTAAATGGGACGGTGAGGCGGATTGTGATCCCTGCGATTTCCAGTGTTGTTTCCATAATCATTTCCCGTCATTTGAAAGGGGCTGCGGCCTTTTTAAGACGCAGCCCCTATTGAGCCATTTTGTTATATCAGATATGTTACAGGTCAGGATGAGAATACTGTTATATTGCCGCTCGGTTGGTTATAACAGTATGATGTCCCATCATCTTCTGAACCGACTGGCTGTAAACAGTTGCTATTTCCGGTCAGAAACAAAAGCACTCCATAATCTTCATACCCAAATGCACAGGTGGATGGATCATCAAAATAAGGATATCCCAAAGAGGATCCCCCAGAGTTTGCACCTGCGCCGCAAGACCCACAGATCGCCGTGCTTAGTTCAAAGGACTCAAAATGGATTGAGGGCTTTTCATATTTCTCATTCATATTTCTCATCTCCTTCCCGACATCCAGTTGGAAACCTCATGGAACTTGTTGCTAAAGGAATTCTGCTGTGCAGACCCTGTGGAACTGTTCTGTTCCGGCTCCTCCGGAGTTTCAATCACTACATCCCCGGCAGCCTCATCCCCGGTTTCGGTATCAGCCGTCGTATCCTCATCACTTCCATCCTCTGCCTCATCCTCAGAAAGGACTTCACCTGAGGAACTGGTCAGCGACAAAGTGCTAAAGGTAGATAGCGCATATACCGCTGTATCCTCGTCGCTTGTTACACTGATTGCATTTTCATCTGAGTCAGCCGAGTCAGCGCTTGTTGTGCGAATCTTTGTCAGTGAGATGACAGCACCTGTGTCACTGGTATTCTTGATCACCACGTTTCCATCAGCGTCCGGAGTGATTCTGTAATATTGGTCGGCAGTAGAGGTGATATTTAAAGTAGTTTTCTCACTGCCGTTTGTCACTTCCACTGTCCCGCTAGTTGCTGATGTCCCTGTGGTAATCCCGGTCAGCTTGATCCCAACATATACGGCGTCACTGTCAGCATCGAAACCGGAAAGCATAAATGCCACGCCGTTTCCAACTTTCAGGTAGGTCTCATGTTCCGGCCCGTCACTTTCATAGGTGGCAAGCTCTGTAGTGGTTTCACCAGTGGTACTATCAGTAATTTCATCAATAAACAGGGCACCGTCGCCGCCGGTCAAATCCGCATCTTTATCAAGCAGCATTGTGCGAATCTCTGTATAAACTGCATTCAGTTCATTTGCTGCAGCATAAGCATTGCCGGCAATGCTTCCGTCATTTGTTACCGTTCCCAATGGATTGTACACGCGGATGCCATCGATATAATATGTAATCGCAGAACTGTCAGCGGAATTTGGCAGGACTTTAAGCATCACAGTATATGTGCCATAGTCAAGGTCTGCAAATGAAACCGTCGGTACCACATAATACTGCCCATCATCTGCATAGTTATTGACCATCGCATACTGCTTCATCGTGCCGCTTGTACTGTCACCTTCATAAAGGTAAGCATAAACGATGCAGGCTGTGCTTGTTGTGGAACTGTAAATGTCCACTCCGGTGCCTTTAAAAGTAAAGGTTGCAGAGGCACCGAACGTTGCACTTGTCACTGAGCCGTTGCTGTAGGTTGTATCATCCGCATAGGTCGCATCTGTGCCATAAATGATATTGTCACTGGACTGGGTGGCTGTCGAGTCCCCATTTACTGTCGTCCAATTTCCACTATATGTAATGCCAACCACACCATCAGTTGTGCTTGTCGCGAAATCATCCTCATAGTACACGCTGCTCGCCGGGACAACACTCAGCGTTGCCGTGTCATTGGCAGTCGTTGTATTGTCAACGGTATCTGTCGCTGTCAGCGTATATTTCACACTGTCAACTTCACTGAGGACATTCTTTAACGTGTATGTAATGGTATTATCAGTATTTGCTGTTGATGAGCCATCATTCCCCTGGGTTGAAATCGTTACTTTTGAATCGTTGCCAATTACCTCATCATTTTTCAGGACATCCACCGTCACAGGCAGGTTGTAATCGATAACTACAACGTCATCCACCGCATTTACTTTTACACTCGGTGCATAACTCTTTGTATTGGTGCAGACGAACGTCAATGATTCTGCCGTATCCTTGCTTCCGGTTAACTGTGCCGTGTCAGATGTCCAGGCACTGCTGCTGGTAGTAACATAGTTCGTGTTGCTAATGTTTGAACTATAGGTCCATGAAGGCTCTTCATAATAGGTCTCATCCGTAGATGGGTTCGTCTCTGTCACGTAGTATGTGCGGTATCCATCCAGGCTCAGATCAAAGACCGCCGTCTGCCCTCCCTTCAGGGTAAAGGTGCCGTCTGATCCGGTGTTTCCATCGGTTTTCACTATTACACCGTTGGCATTCTGTACGATATAATCCGTGTCGGTAACAACACTGCCATTCTTATAGAGGGTGAAGGTGAACGCTGTATCCAGCTCCTCCTCACTCAATGCCTGTCCCTTGCTGTCAGTTGTATTCAGCTGTTTTGTCACGCTGACTGTATCTGTCTGCGGGAGGTTGAATTTAATCTTGCAGTTGGAACGGCCGCGGCCACGCTCCATATAGTAGACCGTCAGGGTATGGGTGCCGCCGCCTGCAAACGTTGACAGAGTAGTATCTAACGCTGTATACAGGTTTGTCTGGGACAGGGAGGAAGATGTTGTCACAGCACTTGTACTTGTTTTTCCTGACAAATCACCAATCTGTCCATAAGATCCTGCTGTTAGGGTCACATCGCCGGATGCAAAATTGATGGTACCTGTGATCGCATCATGTGTACCGCCGATATCCAGCGCCAAAGTGTTATCCACATAGACCCATACGTCATCATCACCGGAGAACTCGAAAATAATGTCTTCTGCAACATCTTCTCCATCTTCATTTGTGATAGTAATCTTCCCATCTTCTGTCATCGCGAAGTTGACAGATAAGGCCATACCAAAGCCCCATACGGTGTCGCCGCTTGTTGTGTAAGCCGTAGTCCCTCCGCTGGAACTTCCGCCGCTCTTTACAGCTGTTACAGTGGTAGTGTTTACATCATTAAACGGAAGGAATCCGGTAGCGTAAGAATATCCGGAGAATGCTGTATAGCTATGCGCTGCCGGCAGGTCTGCAATCGTAAGGTTTGTATTGCTTGCCGCGTCGGAGGTGCCTCCGTCAAAATAGACGGCATACTGGTCACTGTCCAGGGTATAGTAACCGGTGTCCTCATCATAGACAAAAGGAACTCCTACATTGGTATACACATCCGTATAGCTGGTATTGCTCCCATCCGTGGCAAACAGGTTCGCCGCGTTCACGGTGTCATTATCAAACGGGGCATTCGTGCTTTCAGCCAGGTTGCTTTCAGCAAGCCCGGAATAGATCATGTAGTTCTGTGCATCATCAAGCCAGTTGCTGAATGTGGGTGAACTCTGCTTGTTGGATCCGTTTGTGAAGTACAGGCCTTTGCCTTCGTAACTTGTGCTGCTGCTTACAGAATAAAGCGTAAATGTACTATTCGAACCGGTTGTTGTGGAAGAACCACCACTCGCATTTGTATAAGTGACAGTCCAACTATACTGTCTGCCACTCCGAGTGCAGGAAATACCAGTCACAACATAATAGGAACCATCTACTAATACATAATAGTTTCCAGTAGTATAAGAGCTATAATTACTGTTATTACTATAACTGACGTTAGTAGAAGTATAACTGACCGTCCCACTGGAACTGTCCGCCACCGCAGTCGCAGCATTTGCTGCATTCTCATCCCAGTTATACATGGTACTGGAAAAATACTCTACGTTTAACTTTGATTCATCATCCTTTGTAGGTGATGGTGTTACATCTGTCGCCGCCAAAGCTGCAACCGGAAGCGGAGACGCAGATAACGCTGCTGCCATTGCAATGGACAAGATGCGTTTTGTTTGTTTCCTTTTCATTCGTTCTCCTTTCTCTTACCTGATCGGGTTTCTATCGATTTAAATTAAAATTGTATATCACAATGGATAATCAATTAACAGGGTATCACTGCCTGCTGTTCCTGTGCGCCCGCAAGGAACTCCATGGCATCCTCAACCCCCTGCTCTTCAGTAAGGCCATATTTTTCCGCGAGGGATTTCCCCAGTTCCAGGACGGTCCTTTCCCTTTTAAGCAGCTCCCAGAGAAATGCCCCTGTCTGGTTCAGTGTCGCTACGCCGTTAAATTGCAGGCATGTTTTGCCTGTCGGGACGAGGATAAATTCCCCGGCGACCTCACGCGATAAAAATTCCGGGTTTGCCCGGAAGGTATCTGTGTCTTTCATTTTCTCTCCACCTCTCTTTCTCCTGGTGATGGATTGGCTTTTCCATTGGCATTTAAGGATAACTTTTGTTGTTACTAATTGCCAATCCGGGCAAATTCTTAAGATTCCACGAAATGTCCTTGAAAAAAAGGGGATTCCATGGCAAAATAATATATGTTTTTAAGTAGATTTTAAGTAGACACATCAATGCCCATCCTGATAGCATATTACTTTTTGGCCGT
>JAJQDO010000167.1 GCA_021202175.1 Clostridiales bacterium
ATATAATTTTTGAAAAATTGTATTTTCTGGAAATTTTTATTATGTGTGAGAGATTAAATCCATTTATAACCAGCCAAAGCACTTACACACCCAGTAAAGCACCCCAACAATTCAGCTGGAAAAAACGCCGTACAGGATTACCGGACCAGCGATGGAAAATATTTTGACACCGATGCCGAACACCTGACCTTCTGATTGATACTCGATAGCCGGAGAAGCAACCGAATTAGCAAAGCCAGTGATGGGTACCAATGTTCCGGCCCCACACCATTTTGCCAGTGGTGCATACCATTGAAAGCCGGTCAATATCACGCTGAGCAACACCAGGCAGACGCTGACCGTGATGAGAGCATTTTCCTGCCCCATGCCAAAACGATTCATAGCAATCTGATGGATGACCTCTCCCAGAGTACAGATTAATCCACCAGAGACAAAGGCATGCCAGCAGTTCTTAAAAGAACTGAATTTAGGTGTAAGTTTTTGTACCTGCTCGGCGTATTCCTGATTTGTAGGTTCATTTTTCATGTGATTTTCCTTCTTTCTATATATTATATATATCATTTATTAATATATTTAGATATCGTCTTTCAAATCTACTATTTCACCGTTTAGACTGTTGTATGTGTTTACTGTTTTTTACATTACAGATACAAGCTTTGACTTAAAAGGACAATAGGATATGATTTATGGTTTTTTGTCCTTTGTATCTTATCCCGCATCATCTGGGGAACAGAAAAAACTGCATCAGACTCCCGATACATTTCCCGATGGCAGCCGCAATAATAAAATAGGGCATTCCTTTTCGCAGCCGAATTCTCCGGGAGAAAATCGGAATGATATTGACAACCTCCGCTAATGCTCCAGCCAAACATCCGACAAAGATTCCTGTAAACAACCCGCCGACTGCCAGGAGCAAAACGGCCATAATGTGAAACATTCCAGAGAAATCAAAATGATAGAGAGATATCAAGTTCATACTGATCAATCCCAGAGCCAGGCAGTTCTCATATAAAGGAATATACTTCGCAGTTTTCGTTAGCGCCGATAATCTGGGAACAATGCCGATCAAACTGATAAACGCGATAAATCCCGCTGCCGTCGCAAATCCTGCCGCCAATGCCGTCCATCCCAAAAGCACCCTTACTATCATCTCAGACATCCACTTTCTCCCCTTTTCTGGCTGCACCAATTAAAAATGTCTGGTTCACATCCTTCTCATAAAGCCGCATCTGCACCTGCAGCGGCGTCAGTTCATTCGTCACCTTTTTTCCCGGGGCATGGTTGAAGAACAAAAAGACACCCAGAGCCACACCGATAGAATAAAATAATTCCAGAAATGTCGGACCGTCCGGCTCCGTTCCGAGAAATGTCGCATACAACTGCGCGCAGACTCTGCTCATGTCAACGTCATTATTATATCCCATGATGGATATTCCCATTCCGAGAAAACAGGTCAAACACACAAAAACAATTTTACACTTTTGCGTCCAGGGATTGGTCTTCTGATCCGGGTGACGATAATAAATGATAATATCCTGTTCACCGACACTTCTCACCTCTCCCGAGGGAATGACTTTCGCTATCTCCTGCACCAACACCAGAATAGAAAGAAAGGCTCTCCCTTCTTTTTCTTTTCCAAATCGATATATTTCGATATCTTTTATTTTTTCCTGAATTGCTCTGTCCTGGCAAAATACGGAGCAAACATCTCGAATCCTTATTCTGGGATGGTTTAGATAAGAACTCTGCTCTGCCTGAATATAAATGATTGGTTCTTTCATGATACATTTCCTTCGCTGTTCCTTCAAATATCTGAAATTGACTACCTGTCAGAAGCATATTTGTTTATTCACGGCGAACCTGGTACGTCTGTCAGGTTACGCCCCAATAGACTGAAATGTGCCAGATTTCTTATAATTTATTCTCGCATCAATATACTTCACTTTCTATGCCATTCTATTTTGCCTGACCATTTTCTCTACCCTTTATTGAGAGAATGTGGAAAATACGATGACTATAATATAAACTGGTACCTCTTTTTTTATTCCTGCCCCATAACAAAAAAGAAAAAAAGGTTCTCTGTGATCATATATCCTACCACAGAGAACCTTTCTGTATATCTTTAGTTCTTACTCGTCTGAATATTCAATTCCTCCAATACGCTGTCCTTCTCTTCCTTAGAAACGCGCAGCGCACTCATAGCTCTTTCTACTGTCCAGCCTTCATTTTCCATTAAACGCCTAATATCTCTCGCAATTCCTTTGATTCTTCCAATCGCAATTCCCTCTGTCCTTCCAATCGTTATCCCCTTGGAAATCCCAAGTTCTTCCACACCCTTGCTTAGATTACACATTTCAGACACCTCATTTTCTATCCTTTTTGTCATTGCAATCGAAAAGTCTTCCTGTAACACCCGTTTCTTTTCTTCGGCATCCTTTTCTGGAGAAAACAATACTTCCAAAAGCCTCAAAACGCCAGTACTCTCTTCCTCTTTACCCAGATAAATCATGATTACCGTAAGCAGATCATAATCCTCGGTTTTCTCTAATCTGTTTCCAATCAGGTTCTTTTCCTTGACGGAATATACGCATGCTGCGTCATACATCGCTTTATCATCAGCATTAGAAATATTCTTTGACAAG
>JAJQDO010000276.1 GCA_021202175.1 Clostridiales bacterium
CGAATACCGTAAACATCATCGCGGAGAAACTGAGCAGATTGGACGGCCTCACCCTCTAAAACAGGGCATTTTACGGAGTGCCGACCTTGACGAACGCGGAAGGCACGCACACGAATGCGGTTCTTGGATTTTTAAATATCATGTTCCACTACATGGATGAGGAACAGCCGACTCATTTGCTTGTCGCTTTTGACAGGAAGGAACCGACATTCCGTCATCAGCAGTATAAAGAATACAAGGGGACACGGAAACCCATGCCGGAAGAGCTCCGGGAGCAGGTGCCGATCATGAAAGAGATTTTAACCTCCATGGAAATTCCGGTGGTGACGCAGGCGGGAATCGAGGCAGATGATATTCTGGGAACGATCGGCCGGGAGGCAGAGCAGGAATCCTTTGACGTAGTTATCGTATCCGGCGACCGGGATCTCCTGCAGCTGGCTACCGACCGGATCAAGATTAAGATTCCAAAAACGAAGGCCGGGAAAACAGTGACAGAAGATTATTATGCGGCCGATGTGGAAGCGCTTTATGGGGTGACACCGCTGGAATTCATTGATATGAAAGGACTCATGGGGGATGCCTCTGATAACATTCCCGGTGTGCCGGGTATCGGGGAGAAGACAGCGGCCAGGCTGATTCAGACCTATCATTCGATTGAAAATGCACATGAACATATTGATGAGGTCAAGCCGGCGAAGGCGAAAAATAATCTGGCAGCATACTATGATCAGGCGATACTGAGCAAAGAGCTGGCGACGATAAAAAAGGACTGTACCCTCGAATATCAGTTCAAGGATGCCGTGCTTGGTGATATTTTCACCAAAGAAGCCTACCAGCTTTTTAAGAAGCTGGGACTGAAAAGCCTGTTCCATTATTTTGAAGAGAATCAGAAGGAAGAAGAAACACTGAAAATCACTATGACCAGTGACCTGGCGGAAGCCGATCATATTCTTGATGAAATCATTTCTGATTGTGGGAATGATCAAATGATGAATGATCAGGCGCCAGATTCTTTGACAGCAGATAACAAGTTGGCAGATGATAAACCAGAAAATGGCAAATCAACGAATGACAGGCTGACAAACAGCGAATTAGTGAGTAATAAACCGGCAAGTGCTATATTGAAAAATGAAGAACCAACGGATGAGAAGCCGTATAGCGGTAAACCGTTAGGCTTGGGAATCATCGGCGCGGCAGGAAACTGCAGAGGCATCTCCCTATCCTGGAATCAGAAAACCGTTCTCCTGTTATCCGAGGGGTTTTTAACGGAAAATCAATTGGGAGAATACATCCTGACCTTGCTTGAGAAGGGAGTGTCACTGCGCGTGCTGGATTACAAAGCCCTTCTGCATTTTGAGGAGCGGGTGCGGGAGTATGAGGAGCAGATTGAAGATATCGGACTTCTGGCCTATCTGCTGAATCCTTTGCAGTCGACGTATGATTATGACGATATCGCCAGAGATTATCTGGATATGGTCGTGCCCGACCGAAAGGAAGTTTGCGGAAAACAGACGATTGCCGAGGCATTTTCCACGGAAAATGAAAAGACAGTATTATTGGCAGGGCTGCTTTCCGAGGTACCTTGCAGGGCGGGGGACATTTTAAGAGAAAAAGTGAAAGAACTTGGCATGGAGCCTCTTTACCTGGACATCGAGCGGCCGACGGCGCCGACGCTCTTTGACATGGAACGCTATGGCATCTCGGTAGAAAAGGACGCACTGAAAGATTATGGCGAGCAACTGGTGGGACGGATTCAGGAACTGGAAGATTCCATCCACGAACAGGCGGGGAAGGAGTTTAACATTAACTCTCCTAAGCAGCTGGGCGTTGTTCTTTTTGAAGACCTGAAAATGCCTTTTGCCAAGAAGACGAAGACCGGATATTCAACCAACGCCGGTATCTTGGAGAAGCTGGCGCCCGATTATCCTATCGTGTCAGATATCCTGTAATAGCGGCAGATGACGAATCTGAAATCCACGTATGCCGACGGACTGTCGGCCTTTATTGGGGAGGATGGCAAGATTCACGGACAGTTCCACCAGAAGGTGACAGCGACAGGACGCCTGTCAAGCTCTGACCCGAACCTGCAAAATATCCCCATCCGCATGCCTTTGGGCCGTGCCATCCGCAAGGTCTTCGTCCCGGAACCGGGATACATTTTCGTCAGCGCGGACTATTCGCAGATTGAGCTGCGGGTGCTGGCTCACATGGCCGATGACAAAAACCTGATTGAAGCCTATCAGCATAACGCGGATATCCATACGGCGACAGCCTCCCAGGTATTCGGCGTGCCAGTAGAAGAAGTGACGCCGCTTCTGCGGAGAAACGCAAAGGCGGTTAATTTTGGCATCGTTTACGGCATCAGTGCTTTCGGACTCAGCCAGGACCTGAATATCACGCGAAAGGAAGCCAATGATTACATCGACCGCTATTTTGCCACCTATCCCGGCATCAAGCGCTATCTGGATGGCAATGTAGCTTACGCGAAGAAGAACGGGTATGTAAAAACCATGTATGGGCGCATCCGTCCGATACCGGAGCTGTCTTCCAGTAATTACATGCAGAGAAGTTTCGGAGAACGGGCCGCCATGAATTCCTCCATCCAGGGGACGGCTGCGGACATCATCAAGATTGCCATGAG
>JAJQDO010000032.1:0-4583 GCA_021202175.1 Clostridiales bacterium
TTCGGAATCATCATAATTCTCATCGTCATATCCTTCGACATCGTCATAATCCTCATCCATATCAAAGGAATCGTCAAAATCCAGTTCTTCCTGAAGTTCCGCTGCCTGACTCTCACTCTTGATATCAATCTTGTATCCGGTCAGCTTCGCCGCAAGACGGGCATTCTGCCCTTCCTTGCCGATGGCCAGAGACAGCTGGTAGTCCGGCACAACGACTCTCGCACTCTTTTCGTCCAAATCCACATCCACAGAAACAACTTTGGAAGGACTCAACGCATTCTCTATTAAGACAGCCGGGTCGTCGCTCCAGGTAATGATGTCAATCTTTTCCCCTTTCAGATCATTGACGATCGCATTGACACGAGCGCCATTCAATCCGACCCAGGCGCCAACAGTAGCCACAGTCGGGTCATTAGCTGAAGCCGCGAGGTTCGTCCGGGAACCAGCCTCTCTGGCAATACTCTTAATCTCCACGGTACCGTCATAAACCTCAGCCACTTCCTTCTCAAAAAGACGTTTCACCAATTCCGGGTGCGTCCGGGATACAAGAATCTTCGGTCCCTTGTTCGTATCCTTTACTTCTATAATATAGAGCTTAATCCTGTCTGTCGGGCGGAAGACCTCTCCCTTCACCTGCTCCTTTTCTGTGAGCACGGCATCCGTCTTATCGTCCAGGCTGATACAGATATTCTTTCCATTATATCTCTGAACCACACCGGTAACGATATCCCTTTCTTTATGGGAAAAATGCTGAAAGAGCACCCTGCGCTCTTCTTCCTTTATCTTCTGCACGATCACACTGCGCGCGTGCTGCGCGGCAATCCGTCCGAAATTCTTCGGCGTCACCTCAATGTTAACGATATCACCCACTTCATAATGGATATCCCGCATTTTGGCGTCTTCCAGACTCATCTCCATGGAAGAGTCTTCCACTTCCTCGACAACGGTCTTTTCCACAAATACAGAGATATCCCCGGTCTCTCTGTCCATGTTCACCTTGACAATGGCATTCTTGCCAAAATCTCTGTTGCATGCGGCAACCAGCGAGTCCTCTATGGCCTGCATAATTACTTCTTTTTCGATGTGTTTCTCTTTCTGTAACTGATTAAGAGCATCGATTAATTCACTCATTTTTCTGTATCCTCCTGCTTTGCGTGTCGTCAGAAATCGATTGCCAGACGAATCACGGCAATATCATTCCTGTTTATAACCATATCTTCATTCTCCGTCGCAAGGGTAATCGTCTCTGCTGTAAAAGCCTTTAACACCCCTTCGAATTCCTTTTGTTTGTCGACTGCCTTGTATAATTTACATTCCACCTTTTCCCCCAGGCTGCGCTGAAAATCCTTATCCTTTTTCAGCTGACGCCCGAGTCCGGGGGAACTGACTTCTAAAATGTACGGATCTGCGATGAAATCCTCCGCATCGAGCTTCTGTTCCAGCGCCAGACTGATCAAAACACAGTCATCAATCGTAATACCGCCTTCTTTGTCCGCGTAAACCCGCAGATACCAGTTCGCTCCTTCCTTTACATATTCTACATCAACAAGTTCAAAATCATTCTCATCAATGATCGGAGTGACCAGTTCTTCTGTTCTTGCAACAATCTCTGTCTTTTTCATGCTGTTCTCACCTCTTTCTTAAGCACAAATAATAAGAGCGGGCTCTCGCCCACTCTTATTATCTACCGTTATCATCTCTACTATAGCACTGAAAATGCAATTTATCAAGAGGATTATCAGGATTTTTCTTATTTCGAGCAATTTTTCTGCAATTCATTCTCTAAGAAGCAGAAGTTTTTCTTCCGGTATTTCCAAAAAATCGGGCAGTCCTTTCTCCTCATATACTTCCCACATATCTCTCTGGACAAACCAGCAGATTTCTTCATCCTCATCTCCCTGCGCATACAGGAAATACTTCTTTTCAAACGGAAGCTCCGCGATACTTTTTACCTTCACGCGGATGCGGTTCCTCTCCAACTCGTTCCAGGCAGATTTCTTCTCCTCTGGTGAATCTTCATGACGCGATTTCATCTTTTCCTCAGCCCAGACCGGGATAAAATCATGTGCGCGGAACCCCACATAGCGGATATCGTTCGCAATCTCCTGATTCAGCTCCAGATACGTCCCCCACGAAGGAATCTCCAGAGTATGCCCGTCAATCCGTCTCACGGGCACGATATTTTTACAACCGGTCAGTCGGGCCGCTTCTTTCCATTCCGGGGCCGCAAAAATCTCTTTTACCTTCCCATAGCAGACATCTTTTCCCTGATCCATGATCAGCAGTTCATCACAAAGCTGATAGATTTCATCTCTGTTATGGCTCACCAGAATAACCGTCCCTTTATAATCAACCAGCATCTCCTGCAGTTCCTGCTGCAGATAATCCTTCAGATACATATCCAATGCGGAAAAAGGTTCATCCAGTAAAATGACATCCGGTTCATACACCATAATCCTTGCCAGTGCCGTTCTCTGCTGCTGGCCACCTGAAAGCTCTCCCGGAAGATGATCCTCCAGTCCCTCCAGGCGAAACTTTTTCAGCATTTCCTTCACTTTTTTTCTTTTTCTTCTTTACCACATTTTAATCCCACCGCAATATTCTTTTTTACGGACATCGTGGGAAAGAGCGCGTAGTTTTGAAACAGATAGCCGATATTTCGCCTCTGCGGTTTCCAGTTGCATTTTATCACAGAATCAAACATCGTATTTCCGTCCACGATAATCTGACCTTGATCCGGCTTCTCAATGCCGGCGATGCATTTCAATGTCATACTCTTCCCGCACCCGGAAGCGCCCAGGATGCCAATACGCCTGCACTCACTCTCCAGCTTTAAATCTATAGAGAAAATTACCAGCGTTATCTTATAAAAAACCTTTATTGCCATATGCTAACCGCTCCTGTATTACCAACATTACCAACGTTTTATATTTTTCATATTTCTTCCAGAGACCAGATTCATCAGGAAGATAGCGCAAAAAGCGATAATCATCACAATCACTACCCATACTCCTGCCGTGAGATAGTCTCCGTCCTGAATTACCATGGCAATCTTCTGCGAAATGGTACCCGTCTTTCCCGGAATATTTCCCGCCAGCATGGAAGTCGCTCCATACTCGCCGAGTGCCCTTGCAAAGGTCAGAATCGTCCCGGACATGACACCAGGTCCCGCGGAAGGAATGGTCACCTTCCAGAAGATTTCCGTGTCACTCATTCCCAATGTCCTGCCTGCATAAACCAGGTTGACATCTATCTGTTCAAAAGCGGCTCTCGCATTACGGTACATCAGTGGAAAGGCAATCACAGTAGCTGCTATGATACATCCTGTCCAGGACTGTACGATCTTGATATTAAAATTATCATATAAAAAGATGCCAAAAGGCCTTCTTCTGCTAAACAACAGTAAAAGGAAAAAACCGGCCACAGTAGGCGGCAGAACCATCGGCAATGTCAGTAAGCCATCGGCAACCGCCTTCACTTTCGGCCCCGCTTTGATCACCTTCCTCGCCGCAAAGATGCCGAGAAAAAAGGAAATGATCGTCGCCACCACGCCTGTTTTTAATGATATGAAAAGTGGGCTCCAATCCAGGTCACTGACAATCTCCATGATTTCTTCCATCTATAATATCCTCCTCATTTGTAAAATGTCTCTATAGCTCGTGCTAAACTATATTTTTGTCATACCTTCTTTGATGACAAATGATGTCGCGGCGGACATAATTTACTGTCACTACAGTTTGCGAACAGGAATCCACTTTCCTGTCCGCTGAGTATACTGAACCATATTTAATATTTTCGATATTATAAATCGGTGTCAAAATAATAGCTGTCAAAAACATCCTTCGCTTCATCAGAAAGGATGAATGCCATGAAGTCTGCCGCTGCTGTTGTCTGCAGATCATCTGCTTCGTCATTCTGAACCTGGCAGATCGGATAGATTACGTCGCCAGTGAGATCATAGCTGACCACTTCAAGAATCTCCACATCATCCTCATAACCATAGGTGTCAGAATAATAAGTTGTTCCTACTTCGCAGGAACCTTCCTTCACAGTCTCCAACACCTTGCTCACGTTATCCTGCTCGCTGATTTCCACGCCGCCCAGCGCTTCGGAAACTTCTGCCGTGGTGATAGCATCCGGTTCATCGGTTTCTTCCAGGATGCCCAGATTAATCAAAGCCTGTCTGGTGTATTTTCCAACCGGAACACTGCCACCTGCCAAAGCGATGCTTTCCGCATTTCCGATGTCTTCCAGACCGGTAACTGCTGTGCCGCTGTCTTTATAGGTAAGCACAACAACCTGATTATTCAGAACATCTGCTCTGGTGCCTTCTACGACAAGCCCGTCTTCTTCCAGGGTATCCATCTGTTTTTGCGCTGCGGAGAAGAAAATGTCACATTCGTATCCTTCCTCGATCTGCGTCAACAGGGTTCCGGAGCTGTCTGCATTCAATGTAATGGTAACATTTGGCTGAGTCTCATTATACATATCGACCAGTTCTGTCATAACCGTATTCAGGCTGGCGGCGTTAAACACCTGAATCTCTGTCTCATCCAGAACATCTGTCGCATCCGCGTCAACGT
>JAJQDO010000032.1:4593-7344 GCA_021202175.1 Clostridiales bacterium
CATCGGAAGATGAACTACTGGAACTGCTGCACGCTGCAAGGCTGAATACCATTACCCCTGCCAGTAACATTGCCAAAACTTTCTTTCTCATAGTGTCCTCCTTTGATAAATATATTTTTTCAAATCGTTCCGTTTTAAAGCGCCAGCACATCGTTCACTAATGAACCAGACGTTATAAAAAGCTAATAAACAATGTTTCTGCACAGTTTATAATCCGACAAATGTTTCAGCTAATTAAAATCGCTGCACTGTTCTCCTGATTTTTCAGGAAATAAATACTAAAAAACAGACAATCTGATAGAAAACGGACTCTTCTGCAATCCGTTATTCTCAAAAACATGTTTTCTCGGTCTTCGCTATTTCGTTTTGTTTTATTTTATTTAGTTACGTTTTAGGTGTCAAGCAAATATTCATTATTATTTCCAATACCTCTTTTTCCCATCAAAATCCTGAAAATAATAGCTTTTATCATACTGTACCATGAATCTCCTCTACAAAACAGTATAGTACGCTACTAAATGCAATGTAAGTTGCTTTTACGATAAACTAACCAAATAATACCCGGTCGCTATAGCAACCGGGTATCAATTCTTTAACATCATCTTTTTTTCATAAATAAAATTATGAAAAGGAAATTACCAGATAATCATGCAAAATGCTTTCCTCGAACATCATTGAGCATTCCTCTTATTTCTTTCCGTTTTCCCCTAACTCCGGCATCATTATGGCTCCAACCAGTGCTGCCAGCACACAACAGATGGCAAACACAATAAATATCGCATTGTAGTTTGTTCCGAAAACATTTGCTACGACAATCGGGAGCAGGAAGCTGACCAGACCTTTAACCGTCTCGTTAAATCCGGAAGCAGTTCCAATGCTGTCTACTCCGAAATCTCCGGTCTGCGGAATCAAAGGTACACGTCCTACACAAAGGCCAAGTGCGCCACCAAAAATCAGTCCGCCCATGCCAACACAAATCCAGGTAATCGTTCCGATTGGCAAAAACCAGCCTGCAAGAACAAAGACCATACTTCCCAACATACAAATGAGAAGCAGCGGATTGAAGCGTTTCACTACCGCAAGCACAGAAGTCGTTACATATCCTCCAACGACGAGACCCACATTCAACAACGTTCCCATCGCCGAAGCCTGCACCGAACCCAGTCCTTTGCTGACAAAGGAGTTAATCATATAGGTATTGATCAATGTAGAAGAGGTGACAACCATACTATAGGCAAACGTAATTTTCCAAAGATTCGGGCTTTTGTATACATTTGCTTTGCTGATTTTCTCGCCAGTCTTTGATGGATTCGCCTCATCCTCATCCCAATTCGTTTCTTTATAAGGACCTTCTTTTCCCACCGTCACCCAGAATATCAGGAGAGCAAGGTAAATGAAAGCGATAATAAACAGGGTTTTTTTCAATCCGAAAATAGCACCGATCGTAAAAGCTATGGCAAAGCCGATTCCGGCAGCAGAAAAAACAAATGCGGTTGCCGCTCCTGATTTTTCACGCGGAAACCAGGTAGCCGTCACTTTCGGTCCGGCCACCAGGCAAATGTTTGCACAAAGCGAAGCGACAAAGGTCAGGACCAGAATCGCCGCATAACCGGAAACACAAGCTCTGACAAAGAATAGAGCCGTACCAAGCGCGAGGAACAAGGTCATGCTTTTTCGCACACTGCCCTCATCCAGCATCCGCCCAAACAGAATACCTCCAAACACACTGACAACCGATGCCACGGATGAGATTGTTGTCAACTGCGCCTGTTCTAATCCATAGAGTTCCATTGCTTCCGTAGCACAGGCAGCAAAGACAAGCACATTCAGTGACATGACTATCATACCCAGGGACTAGAATATTACCATGATCCCTCCATATCTCGCTGTTCCTTCTGTTTTCATACCATTCCCCCATTCTCCACCTTTTTTTCGGCGATAATACAACAGATAAAAGCATCAAAAGTCATATCTTTCATTTGCTAACTGATTATCCTCCATATCAATAATGAAAACGTGTTTTCATATATTTTATTTAATCATGGATTCTACCAGCCTTCTTACCATAGCTTCCACATCGACAATTTTATAGCGGTTCCGTTCCATCGCCATCGTGTTCTCAATCGCAAGTTTCCCTGCCTGCACAGCCAGCTCGGCATCCATCTCTTTTCCACGAAGAAGTTGCTCCACTTTATGCAGCTTGATTGGAATCGGCGCAACACCGCCCAGTACCAGGGAAATCTCTGCCACCTTTCCTTCTTCCATGCGATAAGCATAAGCCAGAGAAACCAGAGCGAAATCGAGAGAAGGGCGAAGACGGTCCTTATGATATCCGGTTTCCCATCCGGTCATGTCCGGAACCCGAATTGCTGTAACTACCTCATCCAAATCCAACATGTCATAAGCTTTGAGTTTGGTGGTAAAGAAATCGACAGCCGGAATCTCTTTTTTGTTGGTGAGGATGGTTCCATCCGAAGCGACCAGTACATTGGCGATATCGGACGCGTTAACACTGTAGCAGCCACAGTTCATGCATCGACTCGCTTCTGCCTGTGCTTCCTCCAAAGACAGAGAAGCCGCATCCTCATCCGTCAGTGTACGCTCTGTAATCGGTCTTTCCGTAAGGGCTGCTCCCTTATCCTTTTTCACTCCATCCGCATCAAATACCAGAAAACCGCTTTCATTCGATGCAAATGTAATTGGATATCCCTGTTGCGCACTCATAGATTTTGCCGCACGTCCGCCATCTCG
>JAJQDO010000032.1:7354-19407 GCA_021202175.1 Clostridiales bacterium
CGCGCAGCGCAATGTTCGGACCGGTTACCGCATCACCACCAGCGAAGATTTTTTCATTTTTCGTCTGATACGTTTCCATGTCTGCTTCGATCAATCCACGTGCCGTTTTCAACTGTGGTCCGAAAACATCGCCCAGAAATTCCAGATCGACTCTCTGTCCTGTTGCCAATATGATAGAATCCGCATCAAAGACACGGGTATCTGCATCATCATAGATGGGGCTAAATCGGCCTTCCTCATTGTATACGCTGGTGCAGCGCATGGATTCAAGTCCGACAGCCTTTCCACCTTCCGTGATGACCTGCTTTAATCCCCAGCCGTTATAAATGATAACGCCCTCTTCTTTTGCTCGGGCCACTTCCTCTGCCGTTGCCAGCATTTCCTTTTCCTGTTCCAGACAGACCAGACTGACATTTTTCGCACCCATTCTCTTAGCCGTCAGGGCCACGTCCATGGCTACGTTGCCGCCACCACAGACAAGCACGTTATCGTTGATGGCCTGTTTTAGGAAAGTATTCACCTCTACAAGAAAGTTCAAGCCAAACTCCGTCAGTTCTTCTCCCTGAATTCCCAGAACCGGCTGCTTCCAGGCGCCGATGCCAAAGTAAATACTGTCATAGGTATCGATGATTTTTTCTACTGCAACGTCTCTGCCCACTGTAGTATTCATGGAAAAGGCAACACCCATTCCTTCCAGGGCTGCGACAAACTTCTCTACGATATTTTTCGGCAGTCTGTAATGTGGGATACCATAATACAGGACACCGCCGGCTTTTTCATGGCTGTCATATACGGTAACAGCATGACCGGCCTTTCGCAGGAAATACGCTGCAGTCAGGCCACCTGGTCCGGCACCGATCACTGCCATCTTTTTCCCTGTCTCGTTTTCCGGAGCCTGATAATATTTCTCCGCATTTGCCAGAATATAATCTCCCAGAGTCCGCTCCACACAATGAATACTCACACAATCGCCATACTCATTCTGGTTACAGCCATCCTGGCAAGGATGTGGACAAACACGCGAGGTCAACATCGGCATCGGGTTCACCTGCATGATGATCCTTGCCGCTCCGTCCCAGTCACCCTTACGTATTCGTGCCATATATGCCGGGATGTCCGTGCCTGCCGGACAATTTTGGGTACAGGGATCTGCATGTGTTTTCATTCCTCCAAAAATGGAATGATAACGGTTTTCTCCCCTCACAGCATAACATACATTACCGCCTTTACGGGAACAATCCATTCTGCCACCGATCTCGTGTGGATAGCGGTAGAACCAGCAGCGCACGTCCTGACAGATATTGCCGCCAATCGTGCCACGGTTACGGATGAGTGGAGAAGCCACCGAGCGCGCAGCATCCGCCAGGGACGGTACCTTCTCGCGAAGAAGATCCGATTCTTCGATGTCTGTCAGCGTTGTCAATGCTTTTACGGTAATCTCTCCATTTTCCTCCGTAATACCAGTGCCATCTTTCACGGTTTTCAAATCAATGACGGTCTCCGGATGTTCCTTTAACAATCCATGTTTATATACATTCAAGAGGTCTGTGCCGCCGCTCATCAGATCAGCGCCACCCTCAGCTTTCCATTTCGCCGCCTGTTCAAAGGTTTCCGCATGGTTCAAATCAAATGCTCTCATCATTTCCCTCCTTTACAGTTTGCCGAGCGCCTTCAGGATGCCTTCTCTGCTTGCCGGATACTCACAGTAATCAACGCCAATCGCATTGGAAATCGCCATCATCATGGCCGCAGGTCCGGGCGCTCCCGAGATTTCTCCAAGACCAACCGCTTTCCAGCGCGATATCTCCGGCAAGGATTCCTGAATCACAACCTCAATCGGCGGAAAATCATTGAAGGTACGCCATTTATAATCAATCAGATTACCCGTCATGACACGACCGGTTGATCGATCCAGTACATTTTCTTCCATCAGACCCGTATCGGCTGCCGCCGCGCCAAATCCACCATGGAACTGCATTTCCAAAGTAGCCGGGTCAATCACCTGTCCCACGTCAGAACCAACCGCGACATCCACCAGTCTCGTCTCTCCTGTTTCCAGATACACCACTACTTCCGCAAAATAAACACAGTAATTCGATTTGGAATAATCCGCGTAATATTTTCCTTCTCCAAGGATATTGCATCCAAACGGTGTCAGAGCAACCCAGGGCCATTTCTGTTCCGGGCGGTTTTTATAGAAAATCATGCCATCCTTTGTTTCCAGATCATAAGGCGATGCGTGAAGCTTTTCCGCGGCAAGCTGTAAGAGCTGCATTCTGGCATCTTCCGCCGCACGAGTTACAGCGGTGAGTGTAGTGATGGTTCCACGGGAGCCTGCCGGTCCCTGCCCGTAACCGGTACTTTCCGTGTTCTGCAGCACGACAATCACTTTTTCCACTTCCATGTCCAATACTTCTGCCGCAATCTTTCTTGCGTTACTTCGCTGGCCGCAACCCTGTTCCGCGGCATCCTGATAGAGATAGGCCATTCCGGTTGCCGCGTCCAGTCGCACATAGGCTACACAGTTATCCTCTCCGACATCGGCATTCCCGTGATTTGCCACGCCAACACCATAGGCTTTATTTCCGACGATTTTCGTTGGTTTCAGCCAGCCTTTCCATTTATCCTTCCAGCCAAAACGCTCCGCCGTCTCATACGTGACGGGCGCATAATCCTGTTCCCGACAGTCATACCATTCCTGATTACGCCAGAACCATCCGTCACCGGTCTGCGCAAAGTTCTTTGCCATAAAGTCAACAGGGTCGATGCCTGCCTTCCTTACCAGCCGCATGATAACCGGAACCATCGCGCAGCGAATCTCCTGACCACCAAAACCTCGAACAGGTCCCGTCTGCACATGATTGGTAAACACCATCTTTCCGTCCAGATCCCAGTTCTTACATTTGCCACATCCGATCTGTGCCTCTCCCAGACCTACACCCATCTGCCACTGCCCGCAGGTATTGTAAGCGCCACAATTCAGATAGACCTCACCTTTCACGGCATGAATCAGTCCATCCTTCATGCCAACCTTAAAGCGCATATACATCCCGATACGCTCATCAAAAGCAATCTGCTGTTCTGTTTTCGTCATCACGTACTTGCATGGACGTCCTGGATTAGCCACTGCCATGATTGCCGCCCATTGCGTCGGCAAAGTCATCGGCGCTTTGTTTCCGAAGCCGCCACCGACATTGAAGATCGTCGTTTCATTTTCCATGCCATTTTGCACGAGCTGCGCGTTAACGCGGTATCCATGCGGTGTCTGACTGGAAGCCCAGGCCTTCATGCTGTTTTTATGTACATCGTATTGCCACACGACTACCGGCGATTCCACCGCCATCGGGCTGCCGATAGAATTATACTGGGCGTCGCTCTCATCAATATAGTCACATTCCTCAAAAGCCGCGTCAGGATTGCCCCGTTTTAAATGCATCATCATATCTTCGCCGACGATTGGAACTACCGGGCAGATATTGCTGTCGTAATAATCCGGATGCACTAGCGGCGCGTCCGGCTCAATCGCTTCCTCTACGGTCAGAACCGGTGTCCGCTGTTCATATTCGATCTCAATCAGATCCAACGCTCTTTCTGCAATTTCCGGCCGTTCTGCCGAGACAAGAGCTACCGTATCGCCAACATAGCAGCCGTAATCGTGAAGAACCGGGATATCCGGTGGCGCGCTGATGCCCCACGTTTCACAGATTCTCGGCATATTTCCATAATAAAGCACAGCGGTCACTCCTGGATATGCCTGAGCCTTACTGATATCGATTTTTGTGATCTTCGCGCTGGGATAAGGACATTTCAGCGATTTGACATACAACATATCCTTCATCTTAAAATCATCCAAATAAATCGTCTTCCCGGTAACGATCTCTTTGGCCTCGATTCGTTCTACATTTTTTCCGACATAACGATATTCCATTTTACTCATTGCTGCCCTCCTTCCTGAAGTTCCTGAAGTTGCTGCGCATAGAGCTCTGCCGCTTCAAATACATGATACTGACTGATGCATCGACACAGATTTCCTGCCAGTGCCTCTTCCACTTCCTTCCTTGTCGGATGAGAATTTTTGATAAATAATCCTTTCAATGCCATGATAATGCCAGGTGTGCAAAAACCGCATTGAAATGCATACTTTTCTACAAAGACCTTCTGCAACAGATCCAATTCTCCTGTCACCGGATCAGCCAGCCCCTCAATGGTAACAATATTCGCTCCATCACAATCCGCTGTCAAAACCTGACAGCTTGGAACAGCCACATCATTCAAAAGCACTGTACAGGCACCACAGGCGCCCTGCCCACATCCTTCCTTCGTCCCGGTCAGGTCTAATCGTTCCCGCAGCGTTGTGCATAGAGTTTCCTCATCCGGAATCTCCCAACGGGAACCACTGTGACCGACAGCAAAAATCTCATGCCTTCCATTAATCGTCATCTGAATGGCTTTGCTCATGATTATCTCTCCCCTTTCTTATTGTTCTCTTTTCCTTGTTTTTGATTTCCCATTTTTTTAGTACATCTTATTATTTGTTTTGGTTCCTTTTTTGTTTTCTTATTTCAATGTGGAGTCTCAAATTCCTTAAATATAGACAGGAAACATTATCCAAAGATCGAAAACACATTTCATAATGTATGTTCATAGATAATGTGATTTTGTTATAAAGATAACGAATAATCACAATAAACACAATGTTATAAAAAACAAACTTTTAACGATAATTTTTTATGTAATATCACCAAATGCAGTGAATCTATTTGAGATTTATAGTGCAATATATCTAATAAAGATTTATTTTGAATTTAAATAACAGGAAGTATTTGTATTTATAGAGCAGAAAAAGATACATAAATCGTTGTGCATACAACAATCGTCTCGATCGACCTTGGACAACGTTTAAAACTGATAATTGTTTTCAAAAACAAAAAAAGAACAGGCACTTTGTTGCCTGAAACAAATGTACTATATTTTTCGACAGACATTTATTAAATTATTTCTGCCTGTTTTCTGACCAAAAGCCAGAATAGAGGAAAGACTCCATTCCCGATCAGACTCATGGATAATACATGGATAATACAAAGAAAAGGGTTATAAATTAAACGAAAAATCCTACAATGGGGGGGACAGAGTCCTGCCCTGATAAATTACAGGCAGGAAAACCGTAACGATTTCCTGCCTTTTTAAGTAAAATCCATAAAAATAGAAAGATATAAATTTGTAATCGTGCGACAGTCATTCAGATCAATTCCAAACAACTCCTGAATCCGCTGCATCCGATACACGATCGTATTTCTGTGCACGTAAAGCTTATTCGCCATTTTCTTGTAATCCATAGAACAAAGAAGCCATGCACGCATCGTTTTATAATACTCACTTTCATGAGTTTCATCATATTTTCTTATCTGGTTCAATACGAACTGCTCCGCTTCCAGAGAACCAGCTGCCGGTCTTACAGACAAAAACTGAATGAGCATTTTATAATCTGCGGCAAATGCAACCCGATCCTCTCTCTCTTCAAATAACAACATGCGCAAAGCGGTCTGTGTATCATGCAACTGTTTTACCACATCTCTCAACTCATGAAACGGTTCACTGATGCCAATCGGTGTGACATCAGAACATAACTGTATGATATCTTCCAAAAGCCCTTTTTGCCGCGCGTTAAATATCCCAACCAGCCCGTTATCGTGTTCTACATACCAGACATCTCTGTGGGTATTGCAAAAATGGTCGACTTTATTCTTACGCTGGCGTTCCTGTTCCGGCTGAGAGGGAAAACACCAAAACAGCTGCCAGGTACGAATCGTGTCAATCGGGGATTTATACAGATTATTCTGTTGAAACCATGACTCATCTTTCCGATTAAGGAGTCCTGCCAGATAAATCTGCATCGGGCAGGTCATCTCCGCCGTCACATATCGATTGATGCGGAGCGCTGTGAGAAAAACCGGTGCAGACATTTCCACGATAGAAATCGCGCGATCCATATCACATTTTTTTGTGACCTGGCAATCGATCACCGCATACAAAGTCGATCCAATAAAGCACCCGCAGTTAATATGCTTATAAGTCAGATAGGGATAGATATCCACAACAGCATGTCTGGTCATAATCTGGTTCTGCACATAGAAAAACATATCTTTGACTTCTTCCTGCTCACACATTTCCAGATTATGTATATATTCGTTGATAAGATCCTGTGTATAATCCGCAGAACGGGCAATCAAAGTACGTGTAGGCAATGCCAGGGCAACCGGCAAGCCACACTCTTTCGCTGTAATCTCGCATAAATAATTCAGATTTCCCCCGTTAATCAGCACATCGTAGTATTGTTTCTGGAGCATCTGCATATCTAACTCTGCCATAACAGATTTCCCTCCTTATATTGCCAGACGATTTTCTCAATCCCAACCTTCGTCCTGCATCCGGTCCTCTTTCGTCGCGGGGATATAATAATTATAAATCTGCCAGTACAGCGTCGCTGTCTCCTTATCCGAACAGACAAAACGAACATGCTTAGGGTATTCGTGCTGCATCAAAAATGTATTGTATGTGCGAAACATCATGCCAATCACCTGGAAATTAACAGACGGCTTCTGACTGAGCATAAAACACCGCACCTCCATAATATCCTGCTTCTCAGCCTCTGCCTGCATAAGCATGGCTTCCCATTCCGCTTTGCTCTCTGGCATGCGTCCCGCCAGATCATCTGCTGCTTGAAGTCCTTTCTTGTCCTGTTCGACTTCTACCTGCATTCTGATACTCATATCGTTTCTAATTCCTCTCTTTCCGTCAAAAATCCCGAAAATCATCAGCGCTTTTTGTTCATATTGTACCATGAATTTCTCCAGTTGACCAGTTATAATGAATAATGATAAGATATCATCAGACAAGACATCCTCTCATAATGCAAAGTGTACAAAATTCATTTTGTGACTGTTTGTGCCGTAAACGTAAAGATGGCGGAATGGAAGATTAATATGAATAATATTTGCCTTCGCTATTTATTCCGCTAACAGAAAGTGACGGAATGGGATGAATATAATAAATAAAGAAAGAAGAAGAAAAATGCAAACAATCGTTATATTAGGCGCCGGACAGTTTGGCCGGGCATGTGCTCCCCTTTTAAATACATCTTATTATCAATTACTGGCATACGGAGACAATAGTCCAAAACTTCAGGGAACTTTCATTGAAAATATACCTGTTTTGCCGATCTCTGAGGCCATTGCCTGCCAGCCGGATTGCGCTTTGATTGGCCTTACAGATTCAGACAGAACAAAGGCCTTAGAACAGCAGGCGCGTTCCTATGGCTTCCAAGGGACTATTCTGTTTCTTCGAGACCTGTATCAGCTGTTGGATATACGAAGCGCCACACTCTGGCGGATGGCGAAACGCATCCAGGAGCAGAGTATTCCCGGCAATATTGCCGAACTTGGCGTATATAAAGGAGATCTGGCATGGAAATTAAATCTCCTGTTCCCTGACCGGTCTTTGTACCTATTCGACACCTTTGAGGGTTTTGACAAAAGGGACGTGGAACAGGAATCTGCGCATTCCTTCTCCCGCGCACAAAAAGGTGACTTTTCTGATACTGACAAATCTGCCGTCCTCGCCCGACTGCCTTATCCAGATAAAGCAGTGATCCGCAAAGGATTTTTTCCAGACACAGCCAATGGATTAGAGGAGATTTCTTACGCGTTTGTCAGTCTGGATGCAGACTTATACGCACCCATTCTGGCCGGATTACACTATTTTTACCCTCGCTTGCATCAAGGCGGAACACTTCTCCTGCATGATTATAACAATCCTCGTTTCCGCGGCGCGCATCAGGCTGTAGAAGATTATGAAAAAGAAAAGGGACATCTCCTTCTTGTCCCTCTGTGCGACCTCCATGGCAGCGCTGTTATAATGAAACCTTGACGACCTGCGACTCGATTCATAAATTTGGTCCACATCCTACAAACACCAAAAACAAATACTGCTAAATCGGCACCACCGGCTTAGCCGGTGGTGCCGATTCGATAATTCTTTTTTGCTAACTACTTTGCAGGTATTGCATGAACGCCTGCCTGAAACCAAGAAGCACAAAAGTACAGAATCTGATGTTTGCTTCACTGGACTCCACGTGCAGGATATCACATAGCCTTTTAGGTTCGAGAGCATTCAACTCAATTAAAGGCCTGTTCAGCATATATCGAAACAACCCCTGAATCATCTCTTTTAACGCCTGCTCGTCGGTAATGTCCTCTGGATGGTTGCCTCCACCAATAAGCAGGTAGCCACCGTCCTGCAGGGTCAGATTATACACTTAAATCCCTTTAAACAGGATGCTTCAGCTTTCAGGGTCTCTCACCATCCCACTGCCATGTGGCTTTTCTGGAAATGTATAGGTTCCTTTGGCAATCTCCGTGTTTTGACTGCTCTCCCTGCAGGCATCGAGGTGTTCCTGAGCATGCTCAAAGGCAGCTTCCATAGAAGCTTCCATTTTACTGTTTGATGACATTTTTATATACTCCTATCTGACTTACTGCAACGAAGCACGCTCTGTGCTTATCTACTTATACTCATAAAATGAATCAGGATTCTTCAGCGATTTTTTCAAGCAGACGTTTTACCATAATCTTCAGATTCTGCACTTTATAGGCATTTTTCGCCATAGGAAGGGTATCCTTGACAGCCAGCTCAGATGCCTCTTCGATGACATCTGCTGTGAGTGTCTTGCCACGGACGAAATCCTCCACTTCGGTTGCTTTCACTGGAACCGGCGCTGCTGCACCAAATACCAGTTTGAGGTCTTCCATCTTACCGGCATCTGCTTTATACGCATAAGCCAGACTTAGAATAGCAAAATCGATCGATTCACGCAAGCGGAATTTATCATATCCCGTCACATAACCATTCATCTTCGGAATTTTGATTTCCTTCACCAGCTCGCCTACATTAAGCATATCTTTGGTATCCATTTCTGTAGTGAAGAAGTCGGTCGCTTTGATGGTCTTTTCTGTCGTAATGATGTCCGCATCCAGACAAAGAAGAACGTTCGCTATATCGGAGGCATTCACACTATAGCAGCCACAGTTCATGCAACGTTTCGCTTCTGCCAGCGCCTGTTCTTTGCTTACTGTCTGAGAATCTTCTTTATCCAGTGATCTTTCCTCAATAGAAAGTTCATCTTCCGCAATACCTCTTTTGATATTCAGGCAATCTTCATCATAGCGAAGGAATCCTTCGCCATGTCCCGGAATGCTTCTCTCGATGCCGTATTCGCTATTAATCGAATCCGCTGCATTACGTCCGGCACGGATTGCTGAGATTGCGGTGGATGGACCGGTAACGGCATCACCACCGGCATAAACATCTTTGCGGCTTGTTTCCTGTGTTTCATCTACTTTGATACGTCCTCTCTCCACAGCCAGTTCATACTTATCCTTCAGGAAGGAGAGATCGACTCTCTGTCCTGCTGCCATCAGGACAGAATCCGCATTAATCGTGATTGTTTCGTTATCATCATAGACAGGATTGAATCTGCCGTTCTCGTCCCATGGGCTGGCGCATCTCTTCAATTCCATGCCAACAACCTTGTCATCCTCATAAAGAGCACGGGCAACACCCCAGGAAGGCATGACCTTGATCCCTTCTTCTACCGCGCGGGCAACTTCTTCAGAAGAAGCCGGCATTCTGTCCTCCGGTTCAAGACAGGCCAGAGTTACCGAACCTGCGCCAAGTCTCTTAGCGGTCACCGCTACGTCCATCGCTACGTTACCGCCGCCAACGACCAGAACGTGCTCACGTTTTTTCTTATTCAGCCATTGATTTACTTCGATAAGAAATGCCAGGCCGAATTCAGTAAATTCTTCGCCGTCAAATCCCAGAACAGGACGTTTCCATGCACCGGTCGCATAGAATACTTTATCATACTCTTTTTCAATCGTTTCTACAGGAATATCCTCACCAACACTCACGTTTGTCTTAAAGGTAACACCCATTCCCTCCAGCAAGGAAACCAGCTTTTCCACATAATGCTTCGGCAAACGGTAATTTGGAATCGCATACATCAGCATTCCGCCAGGTTTCTCCATCTTATCATAGACGTCGACATCATGACCCGCGCGACTCAGATAGTACGCGGCAGACAGACCTGCGGGACCCGCGCCCACTAAGGCAATCTTCTTTCCGGTCTTTTTCTCAGAAGACGAATAATAACGATCAGCATGTTCAAAAATATAATCACCCAGGAATCGTTCCACACTGTGTACTGATACCGGATCGTCCGCATCCTTCGCATGCTGGTTCGCTGCCACATGACCTCTGTTACATCCGCTCTGACAGAAATGTGCACAGACTCTGCCTGTGATTGCCGGCATCGGATTGTATTCAATCAGAATATCCGCTGCACCTTGCACATCACCCTCACGAAGTTTTTCCATATAAGAGGAGATATCTGTTCCCGCAGGACATTGCATCGAGCAGGAATTGCCATGCGTGGTCTTCATTCCACCCATGATCGAGTGATATCTGTTATCGCCTCGAATCGCGTAACATTCACTGCCGCCCTTGCGGGCACAGTTTAATACACCGCCGCCTTCTTCCGGAAAACGATAATACCAGCATCTGACATCCTGACATATATTTCCACCGATAGTGCCCAGGTTACGAACCAGAGGAGATGCAACGGAATGCGCTGCTTCCGTCAGCGCAGCAATGCCATGTTCTTTTGATTCTACGATATCGGTCAGCTTCGTCGTAGCCCCAATAGAAACAGTATCCTCTTCTACCCTGATATAGGCACCATCCGATATTGTTTTCAGATTAACCAGTGTTTCCGGATATTGAGGGAGTATGAAATCCTTCATTTCGGTAAAAAGATCGGTGCCTCCGGCAATCGCTACAGCATTTTTATTGGAAGCGACTGCTTTGCCGGCTTCTTCGAAATTTTTCGCATTGATATGTTCAAAATCTCTCATTGCTTACTCTCCTTTCTTAGCCTTGCCTAAAGCATTCAGAATCCTGGCAGGTGTTGCAGGATAATCTGCATAATCCTGTTCAATCGCATTCGAGATCGCCATGGCAATCGCGGATGCCCCTGCTGCGCCGGAAATCTCTCCAACACCTACCGCTCTGAACTTGGAAATGCTCGGCTGTCCTTCCAGTACGATGCTGTCGAAATCAGGAAATTCATTAAACGGACGCCATTTATAGTCGATAAGATTGTTTGTCATAATACGACCAGTGTATTTATCAACAACCGTTTCTTCAAATACTTCTGTGTCAATACACGCGGCGCCGAGACCTCCCTGAAGCTGACCATCTACCGCCTTGGAATCGATAATCTGACCAACATCGGTACCGGTAACAATCTGCTGAATCTTCACTACGCCGGTATCCGTATCCACTTCCACCTCTATAAAGTTGATGCAAAAGTTCGGCGCGGAATAGTCGACATCGTACTTTCCATAGGCAGAAATAGAACGAACCGGTCCCATCGCCTCAAACCAAGTCAATCTTCTTTCCGGCTCTTCTTTTACAAATACGTAGCCATCCTTCGTTGCAAGGTCATTGATGGAGCATCGAAGAATGGGCGCTGCTGCTGCATAGAGCTTTATTTTCGCATTTTCGCAGGCGTTTACTACAGCAGAACCTAATGTCAACGTTCCCCTGGATCCTGCTAAGCCGAATTCTTCTGGATTTTCCATACTGTTTGGCCTGGACAACTGCACCTTATCGTAATCCATATCCAATACTTCTGCCGCCATCTTACAGATAGAACTTCTCTGCCCATTACCGAACTCCGGAACCTGTGCATGGATTACAGCCAATCCGTTCGGTCTCAACGTTACGATTGCCTCCGAGTTATCTTCCCCAACGTCAGCGTTTCCATGAATGGAACAGCCAACGCCGATTCTCTTGCTGCCATTTACCGCTGTCGGTTTATGCCAGCCTTTCCATTTTTCACTCCAGCCAAATTTTTCCGCGGAAGCCTGAATCGCATCTTTATAATCTACCAGCGACACATACGGTTTACTGTCACGCCAGATATATTCATCACC
>JAJQDO010000105.1 GCA_021202175.1 Clostridiales bacterium
TCTTAATTCCATTAATATTTTATACCAAAATTCAGAAGGCCGCGGCCATATGGGCCGCCGCCTTCTCTGTTCTGGGTCGCCTATGTTCTGACAGTCCCTTCCTGATCATTTCCAGCTTTATTCTATTATCCTTCGTTTACAGGTTTTCTTTGAAGAAGTTGTTTATAGCGGTAATGGCATCCCATTCATCGCTTCCTTCCGCGATGACTGAAACAACCATTCCTCTCTTAAGTCTTAGATTCATAAGTCCCATCAAGTCTGTTGCTCCTGCGATCCTTTCACCTGTCATGATGATGATTTTAGAATGGAATTTTCCGGCCTCTTTCGCAAGCCGTCCGGCAACCATCGCGCGGAGTCCCTGCCGATCCGTTATGGTATATCCAAATGATTTCATGCAGATTTTCCTCCTTGTTTTCAACCCTTACTGCTGATTATTCTTCTTTACAATCTCCTGTATCAGATCTTCAATATTTGGATCCCGAAGAAAATTTGTAATCGTTACGATTCTTTTTCCTGGATTTGACATTTTTGCCCTCTCCAACAGATTTTCATGGGTGACGATCACATCCGCTTCGTCTGGCACTTTCTCTATGGCATAATGATCAACGGTCATTTCGATTCCTTCTTTTAAGAGACGTTTGCGGAAATTCGTTGCTCCCATAGCGCTGCTGCCCAAGCCGGCATCACAGGCAAATGCTACATTTCTGATTTCTTTCATTATCACTTCTTTATTTGATGTATCTGTGTCGTCTGTGTCAGTAATCTCTTTCAGCGCTGCGTCTGTAGTGTTTTTCCCTTCCAGGATATCTTTTCCTTCCTGCTTCATTGCTCTTGACCGTTCCTGAGATTCTTTTAATTGCTCATCATCCAGATCTTTGGTCGTCCGAATCAGGAGAGAATTAACAATAAAGCTGACGAGTGTTGCCACCAGTACACCGGCGATCACTCCCAAATAGTTTCCTTTCGGCGTCAGTATCAGATACGAAATGATGGAACCTGGGCTAGGTCCTGCTACAAGGCCCACATTGAATAAGCTGAATGTTATGATTCCACAGGCAGATCCTGCAATCATGCCGATAATGGTAATCGGTTTCATCAGTACGTATGGAAAATAAATTTCGTGAATACCACCAAAGAAATGAATCACAATGGCTCCCGGTGCTGTGTTTTTTGCTTCTCCTTTTCCAAAAACACTGTATGCTAAAAGCAGTCCAAGTCCAGATCCCGGATTCGATGCTACCATAAAGAAGATGGAACTTCCTTTTGTCAGCGTCTCCTGCATTCCCAAAGGATAGTAGATACCCTGATCAATCACATTGTTTAAGAACAGAACCTTTGCCGGTTCATTTAATACTGCCAACAGCGGCAAGGCTCCTTTGTCTACAATAAACTGAATCACTGCAGTCAGCCATCCGTTAATCTGCAGGATAGCCGGTCCTATGAAGGAATAGGAACAAAGGCAAATAATCATGCCCAGGATTCCCAGTGAAAAATTGTTAATGACCATCTCAAATCCTGCCGGAATTTTGTCTTCAACGAACTGATCGAACTTTTTAATAATCCACGCACTCAACGGTCCCATGACCATCGCGCCCAGGAACATCGGTATATCTGCACCGATAATCAGGCCGATCGCTCCTATCGCTCCGGCTACACCACCTCTGTCGTCAGCTACCAGTTTTCCTCCAGTATAAGCAATTAGCAGGGGTAACAGGTAAGTGGACATCGGTGTGATTAATTCCGCAAACCCTTCATTTGGCATCCAGCCCGATGTGGTAAAAAAAGCTGTAATCAATCCCCATGCGATAAATGCGCCCATATTCGGAATGACCATCGCCGTCAGGAATCCTCCGAATGCCTGCATTCTTGCCCTTAATGTTTTCTTTTCCATTTGTAATCTCCCTTCGTTTTCGTTAAAGTGCCTGTTAGTATATGTTTGTTAATGTGTACTTAAATAGTTGCCCTTTTATTTGTTAAAGTATCTGTTAGTATTTATTTTTCCTATTGTTTTTGTTATGGTATCTGTTAAGAGTTGTCCCATGTATTTTGTTGATTGTCAAAAATGATTAGCTTAATATTCTTTTTACTGTTGCTGCGTCTTTGCATTGAAAAAGCTGTTCCAGCTTATCATCATCCGTCAGGATGTCAGCCAGCTCTGCCATGGCATCCATGTGTGCATCCGCATCCGTGGCCGCCAATGCCATCAGCGTCTTGATCTTATTGCCTCCCGGAAATTCCACCGGCTGTTCCAGCCCCAAAAAGGCCATTCCTGTTTTCAGAGCTCCGTCTTCCGGTCTTGAATGGGGCATGGCAAAGCCCGGCGCGATCACGATATAGGATCCGTTTTTCTTCACATTTTCGATGATTGAGCTGATATACTCTTCCTTAATATAGCCTTCCTGCAGTAAAGGGGTTGCAGAAAGCATAACTGCCTCCTCCCAGCTGTCCACTTTGTCTGCAAATTGTATCCTGTCCTGGCACAATTCCATTAACATTTTTTATATCCTCCTTTTTGATTTTTTACCTTCTATTCCTTCCCATATGTACTGCTTAGATCGCCGAACTGACTGGTTATGTAGTCGTGAACCGATTCATTCGCCGTACGTGCTGACGAGATAATCG
>JAJQDO010000199.1 GCA_021202175.1 Clostridiales bacterium
TGCTCCAAACATCTGATGCGGCACGATATCACATACTATGCAAAGTAATATGATTGCTTCAAATACTACAAAAATCGGCCATTCAATACCATAAATTTTAAAACTTTTCTCTTTATTCATGAAATATGTTTCTCCTTTTTATATCTATATATGTGTTGTGGATGTTTATCTTTGGCATTTTTCTGATTTTATGGATTGTCATTATCTTTTTTCGGGTTCTTCCGTAAACATGAGGCTAATTCAGGAGCGTGCAATATGGATATCCTGAACAAGTAGCACTGGCAGTTTCGGAAGAGCCCCTTTTTGGATAGAGTAAGATTATGTAATTAGTTATTGCGATAATAATTAATCAGACATCCGTCAGCAATGATCTGTCGTTCCAGCAATGTCAATTCGCCGCAGGAGACTGGGAAAACCGTTACAGTACCGTCTGGTTTTACAGCATAGGCATTGAATTCAGGAGTGTTTTCAAGGACAGCTTTTCTGAGACCTGGTACAAAAATATAGTCGCCCAGTTCGAATACTTCTGGGTTTTCTACCAAAAATGGTGTCATTCCCCAGTTGATACAATTAGAACGATAACGTTTTGTCGCATACTGTTTCGCGAAATTAGCGCTGGCGCCCATGACTCTTTGACAGGATGCTGCCTGCTCACGTGCTGACCCATCTCCAGGCATATTGGCAAAGATGGTGGAACCGATATCCGTATTCTCTGGATCCACAGTAAGGCCTGCCTGTTTTAATGCTTCATACACTTTCATGATTTCTTCTGGAAGTGCTTTTCCGCTTTCCCGATCTCTTTCAATCTGGCGCATTTCTTTACTGCGGCCAACATATTCCGGATCCCTTCTGCTTAATGCGAATTCAGACAGTCTTTCCGGGTTGGAACGATAGCTGGATGTTTCACCGGATGGGATCAATTCATCGGTTGTAGTAACCGGATCTGTGATATAGGAACATACCTTCACTAACAAATCGTCTGTAAGAGCAGGCATTTCCGGCCAATCCTTAATGTTTGGTCCGTATTTTAACTCAGTTTCCGGTTCTGCCTTTCCCCAGCCATTATAAACACGTTTTTCATAGATGGCTTTTTCAAAATGATAGTCAGGTTTTGTGTAAGTTACGTCCATGTCTGTTGCTGCAGTCAGTTTTCCGCCATTTGCTACGGTTGCCGCGAAGGACCGGACGTCCATTAACGCATCTGCGCTCATTTGACCTTCGCCAGGTTAGGAACCCTCGCGATTCGGGAAGTTTCGTGTGGTATGACGGATGGAAAATTCACCATTGGCCGGGCAATCACCAGCACCGAAGCATGGTCCGCAGAAACATTCGCGAATAATCGCGCCGGCACTTACGAGGTCAGACATACGTCCGCTCTTTACCAGTTCCGCATAAGCAGGCATGGAACCTGGATAGATGCTTAATGTAAATGTACCGTTGCCACAGCTTCTGCCTTTCAGAATATCAGCAGCTGCGCAAATATTGTCAAAAGTTCCTCCGGAACAACCAGCCAGCTCGCCCTGATCTACCCAAATGCTTCCATCACTGTGAAGCTTGCTCATCAGATCCATTCTTGCACCTTTGATCTGTTTGTTTGCTTCTTCTTCAACCTCGTGGAGGATATCTGCAGCGTTTGCCTGAAGTTCATGAATTGTGTATGTATTAGAAGGATGCATCGGCATGGCAATCGTACATTCCACGGTTGAAAGGTCAATGTATACGCAGCCGTCATAATAAGCTACATCCGCAGGAGCAATTTTTTTGTATGCATCCGTGCGTCCGTGCATAACATAATATTCTTTCGTTCGTTCATCCGTAGCCCAGATAGATGACCAGCAAGTCGTTTCTGTTGTCATGACATCAATAGCATTTCTGTACTCTATTGGAAGATTCGCAATGCCAGGGCCGACAAATTCCATTACCTTATTTTTCACATAACCGTTTTTATAAACTGCGCCACAGATGGAAAGGGCAACATCATGAGGGCCTACACCTGGTTTTGGCGCGCCGGTCAGATAAATAGCAATCACTGCAGGACGAGCAAAATCGTAGGTTCGTCCTAAAAGCTGTTTTGCAAGCTCACCGCCACCTTCACCAACTGCCATACAGCCCAGTGCTCCATAACGAGTGTGAGAGTCAGAGCCGAGAATCATTCGGCCACATCCTGCCATCATTTCACGATTATAGCTGCGAATATTTGCCATGTTGGTCGGCACGTAAATGCCGCCATACTTTTTCGCAGCTGACAATGCGAACTTATGATCATCCTCATTGATTGTTCCGCCAACAGCGCAAAGAGAGTTGTGGCAATTGGTCAATACATAAGGGATTGGAAATCTATCCATTCCAGAAGCTCTTGCTGTCTGGATGATACCTACATAAGTAATGTCATGGCTTGTAAGGGAATCAAATTTAAGATTCATATTATCCATATTGTCTCCCTGATTATGACTTTTCATAATGTTATAAGCCATCGTGCCTTTTGCTGCTTCTTCTTTTGAAGTATTTTTGCCGTATTGCGTTTCCAGCTTTTTATATTCTGCTTCTGGAATGATTTCATTTCCATTTACCAGATAGGCGCCATTTTCAAATAATTTGATCATCTTAATTCCTCCATTTT
>JAJQDO010000073.1 GCA_021202175.1 Clostridiales bacterium
AAAAATATCGGAAAACTGAAAAGTTCCTAATCGGAGCACGCCATGAGTTATCTCGATGAAAAGTGAAAAAAGAAAAGTAATCTGCATGGAAATCCACAGGTACGAAAACAAGAATTTTCCTTTCTTTGATTTCTTTCCATAGGTCCAAAACAGCAACAATATGAACGGAATCGCGAAGCTTCCATTTAAAATGACGGCAGACCTGATGCTGCGGTGTGCATGATGGGCACAGAATCAATGCTCCTATCAGTCTGCAGAGGAAACTTTGTATAAAGCATCCGGCGTACGCGTGAACGATGACACGATCCGTCTGGTCACAAACCTAATCGGACAGATGGTCTATGAAGAGGACTGCCGGCAGACAGACGCTGTGTTCCGGCAGTATGATACCGGCAGCCTGCAGTTCAGCGGCAGGAAGAAGGGCACGCTTTATATAGAAGCGGACGGTGCGGCACTGAACACACGCCATAAGAATGACGAAGGTTCCACCTGGCGTGAAAACAAGCTGGGAGTCATTTTTTCCACGGACAATATCCATTGTTGGAGGGATAAGGAAGGCACGCAGGCTGCTCCATCGGAAATACGTCAGTCATCTCGGTTCTTCGGAAGAGTTCAAGCGTCATCTGTTTGCCCATGCCGTCCAAAGCGGCTATGGACAGTACGAAAGGACAGTGATCATAAGTGATGGAGCTGCATGAATCTCAAACATGGCGGAGGAACTGTTTCCCAATGCACAGCGTATACTGGACCTTTACCATCTAAAGGAAAATGTATATAGTTATTCCAAGGCACGGTTCCAGTTGGATGAAGCCAGGTATAAGCCATGGGCGGAAAGGATCTTCCAGGAATTGGAAGACGGCCATTGGGAAAATCTGCTGGGACAACTGGATTCAGATGAAAAATACCCTAATTGTGTCAATCTCTATCATTATATCTCCGAGAACAGAGTGGCGATTGATTATTCTATGTATAAAGAAGAAGGCTATTTCATAGGGAGTGGTGCCATAGAAAGCGACAACAAGATAGTTCTTCAGAAGAGGATGAAGCAGGCCGGAATGAGGTGGGAGCCGAAAACAGCACAGTATTTATTGACCTTAAAATCAAAACAGGAAAGTGACAGATGGGAAAAAGATGTCGTAAATTTCATACACGATTACTTTAACACTAAGAAGTAAAAGCAGGATGTTAACCCCTATTATTGTTAGCATCCTGTTTTTCTTTTGCAGATAAAACCAAAGAAAAATATCTACACCCTAGCCCTTTCTATCAATTCATATTCTTAAACTTCCTGATTGCCTTGAAACCGTCCTGCCATTCAGCAAAACCAACAGGAAGTGGCAGGAGGAAATACGGATAAAACATCGATTTATGCATAGAAATCATTCTCCTTTCCAAGTCTTTGTATTCACATATAATTTGTGACATTGCGGAAAATGTCTGATTCCAGGAATTTTTTCAAAAGCGTCATATTAACAGCAGAAATACATAGAAAAGAAAGGATTTGAACGAACCTTTTCAGACAAAAAAGAGGCACGAACAAAAGGACCATTCGTGCCTGTAATGATGAGATTTTTAAGTGATTTATTAGTTTCCCTGCCATTTTTACTACCCCATCTACTATCCCAATCCAGGCGGTTCGATGACTTGAAAAATGGTCTTTCACAATGTATGTTTCATGCGATAAATAAAGGAGTATACCGTCCTATTTCACTACCCCACTCTACTACCCCAATTACTACCCCAAATTTACCCCAATTTTTATCAAAAACCGATCCAAAATGAGCCAAAATGGGCTGAAAAATGCGATTTAACAAAAATCCCCAAACGCAGAAGAGCCTTTAAATAAGCCATTTTTCAGCGTTTGGGGTGCTTTTTGCGAGTGGACCTGAGGGGAATCGAACCCCTGTCCGAATTGAAAATACGGCTTATAAAAAGGAGGTTTTCAGCACGTCTTCCGAAAAGTAAACAAAAAAGTAAACACTTCGAGTAAACAGACAAAATCGAGGATTTGTATAAAAACATTATGAGTTTATCTTACAACACAAAAATGAAGGAATCATAATGTCGTTATGCATTTCTTCGATTTGCATAAATAATTTATGTGAAGAAATGAATATCTGTTTTTGCTATTTGAGGATATGGAAATATGTCTATATCCTCTTTTCTTTTCCACAGGTCAAAAACCCTGTAGATTTTTTATGGAATGACTTTATATAAGTACCTTTAAACTACTTGTATGCTTCACAGAAATAAATATAAGCAAGCATATAGAACACTTCATATTTTAGGAGGAAACCATTATGGATACAGAAAATAATTTTGAAACTGACTACATGGATACTGACGATTTTGAAAACGACGATATCTTTCTCGATGAAGATGAAATTGACTTTAAGGAATTCCCTTGGAAGAAAAATGCGAAAGATGAACGAGTAACCAAACTCAAATACTACACAACTAAACATGTTCTTTCACCAACAAACATTGCGACAAAAATCTCACGGCAACATAAAGATTTACAGGCATATTCCATTAATCATATTCTTGACATCATAGATATTTATTGGGATGAAGTCGAAAAAGCATTAGCAAATGGCGAAAAAGTACGGCTCGGAAAAATTGGAGTGCTATCCCCGTTTTTACACGTTCCTTTGCTATCAGAGCAAGGTAAATTTGATGTTGATACAGACATGCATTATCGCCCACACACAGAGTTGAGGTTATTCCGTTCTAAAGAAAACAGAAAATATCTTGACAGCGTATTTTTAGACAATATTCAAGCGGGATATCCTGCACTGGGTAAATATTGCAAATGCAAGCCAAAACAGATTTACACTCTTATAAGAAAAGATTTGATAGACCCCTATGCAATCACGGATGAAAAACCAGAGTATGAAGAGGAACAAGAAACCCCTATGACTGTGGAATCTCTAAAGGAAATCTTGCAAACAGCAACAGAACTCACAAATGCAGCGGAAGAAATCATTCGGCTTGCTACAGGTAATATTGATTTGGATGAATTCTATAACCTTACTGGTTTTGGAACAGGAAAATATACCGATGTAGATGACGAATATGAACCATATCACCCTGAAATAAGATACAATAATCCCGATGATTATGCGGTCTATGCTAGTTGGGAAGACATTCCAGATGATGACGAAGGGGAGGATGAAGAATAATGGCAAAAATAATCAGTATTTCGCAATTAAAATCAACATTTCATTCTGTGGCGGTTGGAATGATAAATCAGCTTACAGATGAAGTTTATAATTGTTTACAGCACTATTTAAATGATTACTATAGCGGTTGGACACCAGATATGTATGAACGTACTTATGCATTTCTCTCTTCTGGTGTAAAAGTAGACGCTCATATGGAAGGTGATACCTGTGTAGCAAAAGTTTATATTGATTGCAACAAATTAAACTATAATGCAAGGATTACAGGATTTGATGTAGCAACGTGGGCGAATACAGGTTTTCACGGCGGTCTATCCGTCAGCCATCAACCGCATGTATGGCGAGATACTATGAACGACACTTTGAATAATGGAACACTGATTAACATGGCCGTGGCTTATTTAAAAGCACACGGCTTTAATGTTAGGTGAAGGAGGAAATATATATGCATGTAAAAGATATTGATGAAACAATCCACAATGAAAAAGAAAAGCGGCTTATAGTTGCAATCAGATTGTACAAGAAGGAATTAGAGCCAACAGACGAAAATATAAAAGCTGTTTGGGAAGATTTATTTCTATATGACATTGATAAACTCGTAAAAGTAACTCACTACAAACCTGTAAGAACAGCCATGAAAAATTATGACTTAGATACTTGCGTACACAAATTGGCAATGCTTCGGAGAAAACACGAAAGAACCCTTAAAAAGCTAGTGCGAAAGTTAGGATATGGAGTAAAGATGGTTGGTGTCAAAGAAAAAAGGACTGCTCAATATGCCGTATTCACAAAGGGCGAATTCGAGGTTGGTAACTATGACTATATCTTAAATTATATCGAGAAAATCATAGACAAAAAGCAGTATGAGAAAAATAAAAAGAAATGATATGAAGATTCCCAAAAGGTAGCGGGACTGTCAACATTAAATATTACGATATAGCAAAGGAGACTTTGAAAATGGCATATAGTAATAAAGATAAAAAATATATTTACAATGTATTACAGGCAAATGAAATCATACAGATGGGTATTCCCTGTGTCGAGACGGGATTCAATCCAAGAAGAAAGCGGTTCTACTGGGCTTTTGACCGTGAAGAGATTCAACGATACTATAAGGAAAATCCCAGATACATACAACAAAACAAATGAATAACTTGATAATGTTAAAGCGTAACAGATTAACAGATTATATATCGTCCAATAGAAGGAGGGGCAACGATAAGAGTGATAGAAAAATGAATGAAATTATAGAGGTAGAATAAGTAGGTGGACAGGATATATTCTTGTCCATTTTTTGATAGAAGTCGGATGCTTCTCCTATCTGTTCAGGGCAGAATAGGAGGAAATATGACTAATAATCTGATTGAGAAAAATTTTAAGTATAATGTGGAGTATATTTATAACCACAAATTAAGTGATAAGAAAATTGGCAAGGCAGGAATTGAATTACTCGCAGTAGATGAAGTGTTTGTACAATATCCAAAGTGGAGAGATTACTATGTGTCGAATTATGGCAGATGCGTTTCAATCAAAGGAAAAAATAAAAGATTGAGAATCGCAAAACCATATCAGAATGGTGACGGATATCTAGCATATCAGTTTTCAAAATTTGTACATAGAAAACAGAAAACAAAATCAATAACCGTACATCGTGCGGTTGCAACTATCTTCTGTCCCAACTACTGGAATAAAGATACAAAATTAGAAGCACATCATCTCGACCACAGCAAAGACAATAATTATTACAAAAATTTGATTCTCTTGCCAAAATCATTGCATACAGTAATGAATGGTGTCTTAAATACAGCAATCTTTCAGGATGGCGATTTGCGGAAAATGAACCCTTTAGATATTGCTGATAAAACAGGGCTCACGATTGATGACATTATAGGTGTAGCAAAAGGCCGTAAATGGACAGCCGATTTCTACAAATTAGGATACGGATGTTTTAGCGTTGATTGCTACATCATAGGATTTGAATTTAATTATAAGAACCCAAGACCGTAACCATTGCGGTATATTTTTTTGCCTTAAATATATACTAATATTATTGTAAATATATAAAATCAGGAGGAAAACGATTTGAAGAATACAGTCACAGAAGAAAACAAAGTACAATACATTTTAGATGAACATGGATGCTTAAGGACTATGCTAAAATCTGACGCTATCCCCGTGGAGAATCCCGTAAAATATAAATTGAAAAATGCCTTTGAAGTATTTGTTCCCGTAAAAAAGACAGAAAACTATTGGATATCAAACTATGGTCGGCTTATTAATAACATGAATATCAAGAAAAAGGATAAGTATTATGAACACAAAAAGGGAAAGCACTATACCATATTCGAGATAAGTTACTTTAGAACAAAACAGGGAGAACGTACCAGAGAAAAAACAAGACGAGAAACATCCCCCGCTGAACTTGTTGCAGAAACGTTCTTGATACATTATCCCAATAGATATTGTGTATGGCATAAAGACGGGGACACTTCCAACAACTACTATAAGAATCTTATCTATGTCTCTAAAGCAGATTATGACCATCTGAAAAACAATCAGGCCACATGGCAAGAACTAAATCTTGTACAGGATTATAAGGAATATATCAACAAATCAAGTGCCTACGCTATGCAAAAATACGGTATGATAAAGTCCCGCTGCACAAACGGAGATTCCTGTTATCAGAATGCAACCATGTGTCAGGAGTGGCTTGATAATCCAGAATCTTTTGTGCTGTGGTATCTTCTCCACTATTATGAAGTAGATAATGAATCTATGGCTGTGGACAAAGATTTGTTTGGTGGCGATAGTAAAGGATATTCACCCGAAAATTGTTGTGTCTTACCGCAGGAATTGAACACCATGCTATCAAATTGCCACAAAAGATATATCAATCCTTCAAACGATTTACCCCTTGCCGTGTCGAAAAGTGACGGAAAATATCATGCTACAATTACATTCATGCGGAGCAACAAGGCGATACGGCTATCTGATTGGGATACACCAGAAGAAGCATTTGCTGAATACAAATTGATGAAAGAATCTGACATTTGCATCATGGCAGCTTACTACAAAGATAAAATCCCCGATTATATCTACAGGAAATTACTGGTAGTTGAAGTGAAACCATATTAACCCATAGGCATACCGAGTTATTCGATATGCCTTTTTTATTTTTAGGAGGTAGCGGGACTCTCACAGCCACTACTTCCTTTGTTTTTTCTTAAATAATTCTTTACATTTTTCTCGACCACACGTCTTACTTGCATTTGTACAAATATATTTTCTGCCACAAATTAGACACTTCTTTAATTTCTCGCCACTATAGGCACACAAATCTATAATTGGATTAAATTCTTTAACCGTAAACAGCACATTCAAATCATCATTAGAATAGAACTGGTCGCATAATCTAATCTTCGTATATTTTTTATCCTTTTCAAATTCAAGATAACCTTTCTTCTCTAATTGATTCAATCCAATGGCTGTAGTGCCTTTTACTCCAATAAAATTATCAATTCTACTTCTGGTAATTTTCTCCTTTTTATTATTATTGTAAATAATCGGATAGAATTTCCTTTCCCCGAATTTTCGCTTATATCGCTCTATCAGAACATATAGAATGAATACGATATATTTTATCGTTAGGACGAGTTTTTCTTGTGTATACCCTCTCAATTTCATCATACACAGCCTTAGTAATCGAAATCTCGAATAATTCCCTTCGTTCTTCTAATGCTTCATTTACAGCATTTTCAATCTCTTGCTGTAATTTATCGACTGATGTATATACGTTACGTCTTTTCTTTTTAATCTTCGCATCTTTATTAGTGCAAATGTTTTTATACAATATATCACCGTAGCAATCCCAAAGGATATCTTTTCTTTGATTCTGGAATTCTCCCTGATAATATTCAATATCTGTGCAATAGGTAGCGGCTGTTTCCCTATCATCAAACAACCTATTAATTTGTGAGGAACAATAGTAATTAAAAATAATGTTGACGGATAATCTCGCTCCGACTTTATCACTTACTTCGCCCGCAAAGTCTTTTTGTGCGATTATTTTTTTATCGTGTTTTAATGTACTAATAAGCGTTTTTAATTCATTATACGTATCAGATTGCCTGTTTACTTTTATATCTTGATTCATCAGCACATTAGGATTGAATTCTTCTTTTCGGGGAATGTCCTTTGTGTATATTGTAGCTGTGATTCCTTTTCTCGTAACTTTTGAAACATATTCGCTTATTCTGTCAACATTATTCTTTGGATTATATGGTTGACAATTTTTCATCTTTTTCTTTTTTGCATAATGGAAGAAATATGGTGGCAAACTATTCTGACTCTTTAATTCTTCATATGACTTTCTGTAATTTTGCAAATTCATCATCTTTTGTGTTTTGAAATAATCAATTACATAATTATTGTAAGCGGTTAAAACCCGTATCATATCAATGTCTGGCTCACCTTCGGCATTGAATAATTTCGTGATAGAATTTGACACATAACCTATATTCTCATTACCGAAAGAACTTTTCAGACATAGCATTTCATTTTGTGCGGAAATTTCAGCGGGCAATGCTTTTGTCATCTCATAGTATAATGGTTTTGACTTCTTGTTCAGTATATCTAAAAATGCCAAATCATGAATCAAACATATATGGTCTCCGTCCCAATCATTCTGTAGCGTTTTTGATAATAAATCGTGGCAGCTGACTACTGTATCATATCCAGAGAACCACTTCGCACATTTTTTATTGCAGGATATTTTTCTTACACCGTGTTCACAATCTGATAAATGCGGATACCTGATACAACATGTTTCTTCAACATCTTTATATTCATCCTGACAATAATAATTATTGAATATTTCTCCCCGTGGAATCAATCCTTCTGGCTCATCCTCGCCCAAAAATAGCCACTCACAAAACGCATATAAATCAGGGCAGACATAACTCCACAGGCCATCAACTATCAGCTTACCGCCTTGTGCTTTTCTTCGCTCACTCTCTAATGCGGATTGAAACACTTTTCGCACATGGATGTCCTTCAGGAGTTGAGGATATATTTTAATACTCTCTTGCAACACAGATAATTCCTGCCGTTCTTCATCGTAAGAATCCAGTTCCTGCGAGTCATTTATACCCATCATTTTGAGGGCAACATTTACATCGGTCTTTGCATCGTTAATATATTTCACAGATTTACTTGCCAATTCCTCTAAAGCATCGTCAGTAAGATTCTCCCTTGGAATCGTCTGTATTGGCTGATAGGACACATATACTTGACTATTGCACACAGGATTATCAGACCAGTTATTTACAGTAATTGATAATTTACTTTCTTTAAAACACTTCCTATAATCATCCATAGAATCATAATATTTTCGCATTTTAAATTGGCTGTCTGTCAGGATTATCTTAGCAGAAAAAAATTCTTTAATATCAATCTTTTCGCCCCATGCATCAACCATATTAATGTCTGTAATCCCGTCCTGCATTATGCTAACATTCTCATATATAAATTCATGGAAATCAAATGGAAAAATAGCACCCTTTAACCACCCGCCACGAATCTGACAACTACAAGGGAAAGTGCCAGGTATAAAAATCCCTGCTCCGTCCATGTGTTCTATCTCAATCTCCATATTTTTTTCGAATATTTTAAGAGTATCTACATCAAGATAATTCACCATATCCTTAACTGTCGTTTTGAAATCTGGCACTATCAGAACGTCATCAATACTGATATCATAACCTGACGGAACAATGCTATTGGATAAATTCAATGCTTTTGCCGCAAAATACTTACCCATATTTATACCGCCTTTTTCATTTATCTTTTCTTCTGTTAGGCCACACAAGAGAGCAGATTTATGCTTATCCCAAAAATCTTGACGGAGTAATGTTATCTCACAATCTTTCATTTGTCCTGTAGACGATGTATAGAAAACATAGCGGCATTCATCAATGTCTATACCTTTATTCAAAATCTGATTGAGGATACCATACATCAACGGACTTTTGCACCGCAATATTATAATCTCTTTTACTAACGGGACATCTCCATCTGCTACTTCACATCTTCGCAAAATTTCATTCTCGAATAATACAATCTGTCTCTGATATTTCTCTTCTCCATTTTTAGAATAATACATCTTATCCTTGCTAATTATCCTAACACCATCAAATTCTTTAATCTTTTCTTTTAAAGATTCTTTCGCCTGTTCTTTCAAGTCGGCATTCTCAAATTTACCTTTTGAAATCATGTTATATAATTCCCTTTCAGAACCTGTCAGGCAATCCATAATATTTAATTTAAACACACGATACATCTTATCTTGTATCTTATCTTTTTTCAGTTTTATCACCTTCATTTGTTTTTATGCTGTAACATACAGTTGATGTAAATCATTTCCAAAAAATTCTTCAACCTTTTTCGTTTTCCCGCAAACCTTACATTTTCTCACCCCATTTTCTTTCATCTCAGTATAACCTTTGTTAATACTTTTCTTGCCACTACGTAACTCTTTTTTTAATTCTTCGTTATTAGAACGGGCAATTTGTGAACCTTTTGAATAAGTAGCACGACTAATCCCTGCTTTTTTTGACAGTTCTTCTGTCACATCAATAGATGTTAAGCGTCCAGTATTATTATCTGGTTTATTATTTGAAGAATTATAAGCCTTATCTAAATTTATACAAGGCTTATTTTTACTATCTACATCTTTGGATTTAGAACTAATTTCTCCGCCTTTTCTACCGCCTTCTCGCAAATTTTCTCTTGCTCTTTTTTCATATAAAGGTCGAAGTCTTTCCATAGCTCCAATTCTTTGAAACGCAGTCAAATTCCTTCTGCCTATCTGAATATCAATCATCCATTCAATAACTTCCGCTTTTGTCTTATATGCCAACGTCCCGACAACAAAATCAATCCCGTGTTTCTTGCAGATTTCATAACGGTTATGACCGTCAGCAATAAAGCCATTCCATACCATAATAGGGAAGTTCTTATCATAGCCGTTTTCTACAATATTCTTTTCTAATTGGTCGTATTCCTCTTTGGTAAGAGGTGGCAAAATTTCTTGTAATTCTTTGTCAATCTTTAATTCTTGCACTTATTTATTCTCCATTTAAATTATATTGTTATTCAAAAATACTTTTTCATTATCCTCCACACCATCAATTAGAAAATTTAACAATCTAATATTTATTTCCTTTGCTTCCAAATTATAAAACATAGAATCTTCTTTTACTCCAATTGCTATCAACATAGAACATATCGCAGACATCCGATAATCCTCTTTTAACATTGTAGGTAATCTATAAATAGCACTCATAATTTTTCCATATAAAACCTTTTCTTCTTCTGGCATTTCTTTATAGGCATTAGCGTTATACATTCCACATAGATAATGAAAGATTGCACAATCATCATCATATTTTAAATCAGCTACATACAACATGTAATGTAATATTTCATGTCTGATTGTACTTTTAACGCTATCCTCTTCATCCACACAGTAATAAATATTAATAATATTTTGTTTGTCCTGAGATATAAAATTACCACTTGTATATTTTTCATTTTTAAAATCTTGGTCATTCAGAAAATCAACATGTAAAACAATCGGCAATATATCTGTATTAACCATATAGAAGATTTGATTCTTATTTGCATCATAACCTAGAAACCATTCGTTTTTAATCTGTTCTGCAAATTCATGAGCATAATTCATACAATCTAAATATTTCTCGCCAAAATTAGCCCACCAATTTTTAGAGCGTTCTAATTCTTTTTTTATATTCTTCATTTCTTTCAGTAATTGCTTTCGATTTCTGATATATTTTACACCCACAATCGTTTTTTCCTTTTTGCCAGTAAATACATAATTTTTTTGAAAAGAACCATAATGACAAAAAGATACATCAATTTTCGCCCAACGATGATATCTACAATCATAACATCCCGTTTCACATTCATCACAATTATCATTCTCTACACTATCAATATAAATTGTATCTTCACCGTACAAAGTACACATATTTTTGTAATCATCAACCTCAATAGAGAATTCGCTTTCATCGTAAGAATCCTCTTCAACTAATGACTCCGTAATCATTTCAATCATATCTATACATTCTTCTTTTAAAGTCATACTTTATACCTCGTATTTTTCTAATCATTTTTACAGCGACATATATAATAATATCTTCCCGCTAGGGAAGGAGCGTGACGGTAGTCGCAAGAAAATAATAGCAATCTTCCTTTTTTAGTATCTTTGTTCTGCAATACACTTCGCCCTTTTACCACAACAATAATCCTTTTCTTATTGTTAATCTCAAAAGAAACTTAATCAACAGAAAACCTCTTATTGCATCCAATTCTTAACGTACAACAGGAAAGAATTTCTCGCTCAACACCTTTTGCAAGCAAAAGCTATTGAGCAAAAAATAACACTTCATGTTTTGTAAAAGTTGGCTATTCTATTATCGCATCAGACCAATCTGCTAACATCATCCTAATATTACCCTGTGTTATTTTTTACCTTTTCACAAAATTTTCTTGGAGTGCAAATTTATAGAATCTAGCCACCAGATGAGGATTGCTATTATTTATTGAATCCTGTATGCTTTTTTCACTAGCAGGGAAATGTTTATAGGATAGTGTTATAGGAAAGAATAGACCTTCGATATATTTCTTGACACCAGATTCGCACTCGCCTATATATATAGACTGTTACCAATCTGGCGTCAGGTATTTTGTTTAGGTATCCATGTTAAAATCCAATAACGCTTATTTTTATTTGGATTGCTTGTTCCATCTGGAAGTTTGCGGTAATTATCTTTAAGCAATTTACCTTTTTCATCTTTATTAATAAACTGTGGAATGGATACATATGAAGAATCATTAATATACGTATCCCGCAATGCTCCGTTAACCGTATTGATTCCTACATTTCGCAATGTCTTTCCCGTAAGTTCAAATTTTTTCTCTAATTCTTCTTTGTCCTGTGTATAAACCATCTTGCCTTCTAGCGATTTCAGGTAATCCATAAACAAATCTATCTCTTTTTTATTTACAATAACTCTTTTCCTCATATTAGTTAAATCTTCTCCTAACGCTTCGAGAGCAACTGATAAATGTCCGACTTTTGCCATCTTTTTAAAGTTAGCACTATCAATCTTATATTTAAGATAACGACATGTATTCAAACCTATTTCATTATCTCCATTTTCCTTAAAACGAAGATAGAACGTGCTCATTTTACTTAACGCATTTCTGTCTCTACCATATTTCTTGCAGAATTTATCATAATCATCTAAGTACATGTCTATTGGCTCTAATTGCTTTTTGTTAATGTTAATAAACCCCTGAACCTCATTCGCCTTATATTCTCGAAGATAAAATGTACAGGTATCATTTTCATTTATTGGTCTTTTTCTGCCGAAAGATTGTAACATCAAATCGATATCTGATAATTCGCTAAAAACATGCTTGATATTTTCGTCCTTCAAATCAATACCGTTATCCAAAACTGATGTAGTGAACAAAATGCGTTTCTCAAATGTAATCTTATTATCAACGTTGGCAATACAATCTTTTATTGTTCTATATCTTTTTTCTTCAAGAGAATCAGTTTCCTTGTTATACTCTTTATATGACACATAATTGTATCCGCACAAGTTCTTTACTTTCCTATTGTTACAGGAATTTGAGCAGAAATAATTTGCACTTTTCCCAAAATGGTCACTCAATTCGAGAATTCTTTTTGCTGAATTACAGAAAACAACTATCTTGCTTTCTGTATCCTCGGCTAATATGTCAGTTAATAGCGGAACTAAATCCTCTCTTTGATAGATATATAGTTGCTTCACATATGAGTAATCTTTAGGAATCGTATATATACGTTCTTCTTTTACTTCCTCATTTTCTTGCAACCAATTAATAAATGCTTTCGCTGTTGCACTTACCCATATAATGACAGATTCTTTTTCTCTGGTGATATATTTATAAGCTACATCTGTACAATCATTAAATAGTGCATCTGAAAAGAAATAATGGCATTCGTCCACGATGATATAATCATACTGCTTTCTTATCCATTTTCCTTCCTTCAATTTCTGTTGCAATGTTTGATAAGTTGTGACCCATATCGTATCTATGAGTTTTAATCCTTTTACTTCGTCAATTTTCTGTCTGTATAATTTTCTACTATTGCATAAGTAGAGAAGTTTTTTTCCGTTTTCTTTAGCATATTGACCTAAGATGTGGATGCAGAAATAAGACTTTCCAGAGCCTGTCCCGCAATCCAGAATTACATTTTCTTTGCTCCATTCTTTATAATCATCGCCAATTAAATCTTTTACCCATATATTTTTGTCGCCTTTTGTCATAATTTATCCTTTCGCTCTTATCTATTATATTCAATCATTAGTTCATGAAGCTTTATCGTATCCTCAAATAAAAATACTTTCATATTTGGATTACGTTCAGAATCTTCAACTTTAATAATTTTTAGACCATGATTACATAACCAGTTTGTCATGTTGAGCGAATAAACTACATATAAATTTGACATATATTTTGATTTATTAGTTTCTTTCAAATTATATCCTCCACCAATTTGTTCACACTTTGTTCACAATTTAACTTCCTGCCACTTCTTACCACATCTTTTAATCTGTGTGCAATCTGAAAAGAAGGATACACACATTCATCTTTGGTGATTTCCTTCGTAGTTCCGAATAAATTCTTGTATTCAGCTCTCTTGCGTGTTGTAAATTTAAACTTTCCCAGGTACGGAACCTCAACGGTTTCGCCCTGGCACAACTTCTCGGCAACAATGTTAGCAACCGTATGAAAGATTTCTTCTACTTCAAAACGGCTAAGTTTTTCGGTTTTGGCAAGTTCATCTATAAATTCGTGTTTGTTCATTTTTTATCCTCGTTTTATGCTACATCTCCTAATTTCTTTGCAATCTGATTTTCACATTCGTCTTTTAGTTCTGGATAGACTGTTTCAATTTTTTTCAAAATGCTAATATGAAATTCTTTAAATACGTCATGTCTACCTACTCTTCCGTGTAATTCATATATACCATCATCATAAGATGTCATATTGTGGCGAATATAATTAACCATCCATCGATTCACTGTTTCTTCATCGGCTTCATATGCGTTATAATATTCGTCTACATAATCTCTTAATTCTCGTTGATAATCATACCAATCTTGTTTATTCTCTAGTGTCCGTTTCTTTAATTTTTGCATAGGAATTCTTTTTACAACTATGTTTTCTTGCAACGAATCAAATTCTTTTCTCAATTTATTTGTTTTTGTTTCTACAGCTTTTTTAGCGGCCTCTTGTCTTTTAAGTCGTTTCTCCTGTGCTATAATAAATCTGTCATCTTTCATTGCCTTATATACATCATCTTTAACAAATAACTTCATTGGAGCAGCGTGTCTGTAATACGGATTTTGAACTAATTCTGGTTCTGATAAAAGTTCTTGAATTAATTTGTCTGTGAATCCCAGTTCTTTAACCTTTTTTAATGTGAGTTTTTCTTCGCACGACTTATTTATAATAATCCCTTCTCTCTTATGTGTCGTATAGGGTAGCAAAGATACTACCCTATACATAAATAGTATTTAGTTGTTCTTTGCGTTCTGACGTACAACAGCATTATCCCAAGTAATCTTAGTGACTCCTGAACCATGCGGAACGGTCTGACCGCTATTTCCGCTCATATTAAACAGTGTATACTCTACACCTTCGGCATTGACTTCTCCGTTCTTGTCATGACCTATCGGATGATAGTTCCAAGTGCGAATATCATACTCAACCCCATCAATCGTCAGATAAATCCGCTTATCATCAACATCTTCAATCGTAACTTCTTTACATTCAAGTTCCGTACGATTCAGCACTTCACTTACGAATCCTTCAATCCACTGCGTAAAAAATATATTTGTAACCTTGTTATTAATTTGCATATACATTCCTCCTGCTTATCGCTTTGGTGTAATCACCAGTTTTTCTTCTGGTTCTCTAAAAATAATATCTGCTGTTGCATATTGTTGTTGGTAGGTAGGGAGCCACACAGGACTCCCGTGTTATATTTTAGTGAAATGATAATTCAATTCTCATAAACGGCAGATTATTAGGACGAATCAGGAATTCCCTACAATATTCATCTTCCCTGAAATATATTTCTGTTTCGCCTTCTAAATTAATTTTGGCACTTCCTTCTTTTCCTTTAATAACCAACTCCATTTCATCTTCATCATAAGATACATTAACGAATATATATGTTGAACTGAATCCACGAATATCATTTATTGTAACTATTGCATACTTCCATTTAGAATCTTCGCCTGTTGTTTCTGCAAATAAGTCTTCTGCTTCACTTGTATCTAAAAATTCGTATTCTCCATCGCATTCTTTCTTAACATAAGAATCATGTTTGAAAATTATCAAATCAAGTTTGCTATCATCTTTCAGATGACAAGTTATAAAGATATAATCAAATCGGCTTCTCGAATCATGTTCCTGATATTTAATTTCATGTGAGACAATTTCATCCTTCATAACTGTATAAGAATTCTCTGTTGAATAATAATGTTGTGAAAATACATAACTGCCTTTCTGGTCATCACAACGATTAATTTCTAAACTTAGTTCCCTACCACTTGCATTTGTAAGGTGTAATGTCGCATACTCATATACGTCAATAAGTTCCATAGCTTCATCTAATGTTACTTCCTGATTATTCATGATTGTTTCTAACGTTTTATTCTTCATTTCTATATTCTCCTATTCTTATATATATTTTTTTATTTTGATTCGTTGGTTGATGGTCAGGGACGGAGGAACCCGTCCCGACCGTGCTATTTATTTTTCGTCTGTGGTCTGACCGTTCTCTTTTTTAAAGAACATCATCGTGACCATTGTAAACGGCTGCCCATATGGTGTGATAATCAGATACTTACACAAATCATTTTCATCAAGATAAAAATAATTAATTGTATCATCATATACATCTAACTCTAGTGTAGTACCATTTGCCGAAACAATATTTAATTTACAAGATTCTTCGTCTAATAATCCTTGCTTTACATCACATATCTTGATATTCATGCCATGCGATTCGTTCACATTTAACTCTTTGCAATACCACTCGGATTCCTCGTCAAAAATTTCTGCCATAAAATCTTCAAGTTCATACAGAGATATATCCCGACATCGTGCTTCATATTTAATGCCGTCAGTAACATGCCAAACATACAACGAAATTCCTGTTCCATCTTTCAATTTGCATGAAACTAAAACAAAATCAGGCTCTTTAAACCATTGAGTTTCATATTCTGATACATCTTTAGGATTAAGAACATATTCTGATTTTCCTGTATCTTGTGAAAATACATACATATCTCTAAAGGTCTCAAATTTATTCACTTCTATTTTTAGTTTTTCTAATCCTTCATTTCTAACTTCAATGAACGAATACGGAAAACTATTTACCATATCAAATACATCATATAATTCTACATGTTCCTTTTTTACAATCTTTCCTAATGTTCCATATACCATAATCTTTTTTCTCCTTATGTTCTTAATTCAACGGTTCACTGGGTGCTACGTTCAACGAATTATATGAGACTAGATGAAATTTCTCCATCTTTTGTACAAACCCTTTACATGCATTTAAAAGTTCATCTCTCTGTTGCTGTAGTTTCTTGCACGTATCTCTAAGTTCTTCGTTCAAACGTATAGAATCGTTTGCTATACCAATAGCTTCCTCTATCCTCTTTTCTGAATAGATACATTTATGATAAAGTTCTGTTGCTAGCGAATCCATCATTTCCCAAATAGTCAAATCTTCGGGAAAAGCATCAGGATATTGACCCATACAACTGACATCATCATCCATTATCATATATTTGAATGTTCCCGAAAGTGGAATTTCAAAAATTTCGCCTGTATAGGTCTCTTCGATTTTGTCTAAAAATTCGTCTACAGTCATATGCGATTCCATAAAATCATCGTAGAACATCCCAAAATATTGTGGTGTTACAAAAATCCCTGTACGATTGATGAACTCCTGCCGTGAAATAAAATCTTCGTATACAGGTTCATCATTATCTCTGCTATATTGAGAATCATACGGGTGAATCAATAAGTTATCTTTTTCGTTGTTCATCATAATTTTTTCACCTTTAGTTTTTGTAAAATACTTTCTTTGCTCGCTCTAATTTTGCCTCTTCTTGACGTGAAATCTCCATAATCATAAACACGAAGTGTCTACCATCTTTTGTATGGCAATAAATCTCTATAAAATCAAGAAATCCTTTATACTCTACTCCATGCCCGTCAAAATCATCCTTAGGAATAACACAAGAATTGTTGCTCTTACCATCATTTAAAGTGAATTTGTATCTATCCTCACCTACTTCAACATGATTAATGTCTATGCTTTGTTGTTCAATGCCGTCCTTCGCCATAATAGTGAGCGTTGTCCTTGAATAGTTATTGATAAGTTCCAGAGCATCTTCCAACTTTACTTCTTTGTTCTTTCTTATCGCATCTAATGTTTTCATCTTTCTTATCCTCCGTTTGAATACTTTGTAGTGTAGGTTTTTAGTTTTTTATAGTCTCTCGACTGCTTTGGCAGTCAACATATAGCTATTTGCCTTTCCGACCTTCGCTCCTTTGGTAACAAGACCACTATCTTCCATCAGGCGAAGGTGTCTATAAACAGTGTCGATTATGTTTTGATTCTTATATCCCTTAGAAATCTCATAACAAGTTATGGCATTTCTGATATCCACGGCTTTATGATTTTTCATAGTGTCAAGAATCTGGTAGTCAATCCTGCTTAATTCTATGCTCAATTTCATCACCTCCTTAAAATTCGTAAGACCTCTTAGTTACTTTGTATGATTCGGAAAATATTAGTAAGAAAAATTATTTCTCTTTGGAGTTTTGTGTTTTTCCTTGTCTCGTTATATGTATATTAAACTATTTTTGTATTATTGTCAACACTTTTTGTATTATTTTTTTATTTATTTTTATTTTGTATTATTTATTCGTCTTATTCAGTAGCTTTTTCTTCATTTTGCTTGAAAAGTCATCAATTTTGTATTATTCTATAAATATATGAGGTGATAAGAATGCTAACAAAAAAAATAACTTTGAATACAAGACTCCGAGATTTTATTATAAGTAGACGAAAAGACGCTCAAAAGAGGAAACCATATTTGACTGCGGACTATGTTTCTGAAAATGTTGGGCGAGCTAAATCATGGCTTTCGCAAGTAGAGAATGGTAGACTTAAAAGCGTAAAAGCAAACGATTTAATAAATGTATTTACTTTTCTCCACGAAGAAAGTAGTATTGTACGTTTCCCAGAAGGTACAAGAAATCATATGAGAACTCTCATAGAAGAAGAAATCATGTATATAGAAGCTACTATAAAATTAGGGTTTATGGATGATGAAGGAAATACTTTAGATGTCTCAAAAGCAAGTTCATACAATTTTGATAGAATGACGTTTCAACATATCGGCGAACTAACTCATGCTGAATTTACATCTTTACAGAAACAGGAAATAAAGGAAATTGAAAACAATCTAAAACTTCATATTAAAAGGTTATATAATATTGTTGGAGAAGATATTCAGGAACTCAACCACGAATCAACAAATCCCTTTTCAGATGAAGTCTCAACAAGAAATCTATATTTTTTACTAGAAACAAGCGTTAATTATTATAACGATAATTGTAACTACTATGCTAAGATTCCGTTAGATATTCATTCAGAACAATTAGACTATTTAAAAGAAAAACTTAATACAAACTTTTTTATTAGGGAAAGAACAAAAATTAAGCCATTAGACGAGTATAATAATGAGGAATTAGAGGATGTAGTTAAACATTATACCACCGAAGATTTTATGAAATGGAAACATAAGACAACATACTTTGGTAATGACCCGTTCCCTATGACAATAAATTTTAGATATTCTATGTTAAAAGAAAATGATTTTAGAACTTTTGAGGATTTGAATAAATCAACTGGTTTATC
>JAJQDO010000236.1:0-2103 GCA_021202175.1 Clostridiales bacterium
ATATATTACTACTGCTTTGTTTGCATTGATATTGTTCCTACTGTCATGATTAATTATATAATAGTTTTTGCGCAAAGCATATCGCTTTGTTATAAAGTGTGTCATGAAGTATGATGGAACATATCACGAAAGGAGAAAAGAAGAAAATGAACGAAGAAGAAAGATACGCAGGTTATATGAAGGGATTTATTCCTTTTATCATAGCAGCTGCTGTATTAAGTTTATGCGGTGGATTCACGTCTGCCGTACCGGCCAATATTGTGGCATCCTGGAGCCTGGATTCCGGTACGACGACCTGGATTACGTTGGCCTATTCCCTGGGAGCGGCAGCTATGGCACCAATTATGGGAAAGCTCGGGGATGTTTTTGGGCGCAGAAGAACACTTTTACTGAGTTTGACGATATATGGAGCTGGTCAGCTGCTGATTGCGCTTTGTCCTGAAGGAGGACTGATTCCGGTTTTGCTCTTCCGTTTTTTGGTTGGTGTAGGCGCGGCGGGGATTGCTCCGGTTGTAATGGCTTATATTATGATGGAGTTTCCACAGGATAAGATAGGAACCGGGTTTTCGATATACATGTTTGTTGCCAATATTATGGTAATTTTTGGACCTACTTTAGGCGGGATTGTATTATCCCAGTCTGGATGGCGTCCGGTCATGCGAATCTGCGTTGTATTTTGTGTGATTGCATTGATTGCATGCCTGACACTTGTTAAGAAAGACGAAGGGCCGAAGAAGACATTACAGGGATTTGATTTTGTCGGCTCTGTTTTTGTACTGCTGTTTTTCTCCATGTTTTTATCCATTCCGACATTTGGGCAGAATAACGGATGGACGGCTGCGCCGACGCTAGTCTGTCTGTTGATTGGCGTGATTTCTCTGCTGATTTTGATTGTAGTGGAGAAGAAAGCGGAGAGTCCGATATTGAATGGCCGGTTTATGTTGCGGAAACGTTTTATTATGCCGGTCATCGTACTGTTCTTATCTCAGGGTTTACAGCAGTCCTGTATGACAAATATTATTCTGTTTACGATTTATACAACAGGGAGCCGCACGTTGTCCGGTATTGCCACATCAGTAATGTTTCTAGGCATGGCTTTGGGAACGATTGTGATTGGCCCGATGGCAGATAAAAAAGAACCACGGTATGTTGCCAGTATGGCATTGGTATTCGTTGCGGCAGGTGCAGCTTTACAGATGTTATTTACTGCTTCAACCGGATTGCCGTTGCTGTGCCTTTCCTTATTTTTGATTGGCCTGGGTCTGGGTGGCAATGGTACCATTTTCATGAAAGTAGTTTTATCCGGTTTGGATCCTGCAACGGCTGGTTCCGGTTCGGGAACATATAATGTTTTTCGTGATATGTCCGCTCCATTTGGTGTGGCGGTATTCGTTCCGCTGTTTTCCGCTGGAATAGCGACAAATACAGCAAGATTGATTGCTGACGGCGTGGAGGAAGCGGCTGCCAATGTGCAGGCTTGTGTTTTGTCACTTCATACAACGGCCATGGCACAGGTTGCAGCGGTGGTTGTTGGGATCGTCATTTGTCTGATGCTGCCAAAGATATATGAGAAACAATAAACCGGATGTCACATCAAACATGTGAGGAACAGTAGCGTGGATGGATGTTATACCAACCATGTGAGGGACGGTAATGTGTATGGATGTCATGCCAACCATGTGAGGGACGGTAACGTGGATGGATGTCATGCCAACCATGTGAGGGACGGTAACGTGGATGGATATCACATCAACCATGTGAGAAACGATAAGGGCAATCCTTGTTAGCAAGGAGATATGTAATAACAAAGGATTTTTATTATTCATAAATACATTAAAAATACATTTAGAAGAAAAGAAAGGTGTACATCATGAGTAACGAAGTGAAAAAAACTGGAAAACCAAGTATAGACCGCCCCTGGATGCAGTATTATCCAGATGCTTTGATGAATATGATCAAACTGCCGAACTGTACGATTTTGGAATATTTGCAGCAACATTGTCCGGGGATGGATGTAGCGGCGATTCATTATTATGGGGAAGATATTTCCTGGAAGACAGTCTTTGAAGAGTCTGACCGGGCAGCTCGTGCACTGCGGGCCGG
>JAJQDO010000236.1:2113-2599 GCA_021202175.1 Clostridiales bacterium
TTCCGATTGGGGGCAGAAAAAATCTGGGCATCGGTGCTCTGCCGTGATAATACGATAGAGGAGAATGTAGATGCAGTGAATAAAGCTGGTGTCCACACGATTTTTGCTCATGATTATCTGTCACAGGAAGAACTGGAGGCCTATTTGAAAGGAAGTAAAGTAGAAAAGGCGGTTCTTCTTCCGGCACTGCAGTCTGGAGATCCGGCAGCAGTTCCTTCTTATATATAGGCTTGTATCGATTCGCATTATCCGAAAGAATGCGCATCGGGTCCGGCGACTATGACATGGGATGAATTTATGGCTCTGGGTGACAGTTATACCGGAGAAGTGGGAGTGCCTGTAAATATCCATCGTCCATTGTTTCGGGCGTATACCAGCGGATCAACGGGTCCTTCCAAACAGGTCATCCATTCTGCTTATTCCATGTTGGGTACAGTTTGCCAGATGAACTTCTTTGGAGGGGCAGGAGGATTTCGGCCGATCTGG
>JAJQDO010000002.1 GCA_021202175.1 Clostridiales bacterium
TTTTGTTGTTTTGGTCCGTACGCTTCTCTCTTCTGTACGGACGGATTCTGTGATTCTACTGTTTCCATCCGTTCATGGGTTATTCTACTCTTACATGAACTATCCACTACCCCGTAAATAGTAGCATAAGAAAATGTAGGAAATATAAAAATCCCACCGGTGAAGGATGTGGATACTAATGGAGTGGAAATTATTTGATTTTCATGGTTGATGTGAACTATTTTTTAACAGAAACCGTCGATTTTTATAGTTACTATTGAAAATTAAATTATCATGAAAATTTAACAACAAATTTACTTATCTCCCTTGCATTTCTTTGCGAATCTGCATATAATAAATATAGCCAAAGGAAAGAAGGTGTTATCATGGCAGCTGCGACATACATTGCTAAAAGTCTCATTCCTATATCACAGTTTAATAAAGGACAGGCATCTCGTATTTTTGATCGACTTCACACGGAATCACAATTGATTGTCTTAAAAAATAATCAACCTACAGCGTTTATTCTTTCTCTAGATGAATATGAACGATTGACCGAGTTGGAAGAGGATTATTATCTCCTTACAGAGGCCTATGAACGTCTTGAAAATAATGCTGATAAACCAGCGATTCCCATGAAAGAGATCATGAACCGGCATGGCATTACTCAGGATGAACTTGATCTGATTGGAGACGTAGCCATCGAATGAACTGGAATGTTGAATTTCTTCCTGAGGCAGATCAGGACATGGATAAGTTGGACGGCTCGGTGAAACGTCAGGTTTTAAAAGGGATTCAAAAGGTCAGCAAGAATCCTCTTCCAAAACAGCAGGGTGGTTACGGAAATCCCCTTGGGAATCAAGGTGGAACAGATTTAACGAATCTTCTGAAAATAAAATTTCGAGATCTCGGTATTCGAGTGGTGTACAAAGTGATTATAACGAATTCGACTATGAAGATAATCGTTATCTCCGCGCGTTCTGATGAGAAGGTGTATAACGAAGCTGCAAAACGTCGAAAGCAATATGGATTAATAAAACCGACATGAATCAAACATGTCGGTTTTATGCGTAATTGCGCACATCACTTTTGTAGTATTATATTTATAGTACTATAGTGAATGACAAATTATTGTTGTCATTCACTATGACTTATTTCGAAGAATTAATTCATTGCTATTTGTTCTGCCAACGAAAGCTGCAGAGCGGATGATTGCCATTGCTAAGACAAAAAATGCCTGATAATAATATAGAGCGCGATGATAAAAGCACAGATATATCCAATCACACCGAGAGCGGGAATGCCCAGGAGCTTTGGATGCATATCTGTCGTACAGATAATGCTGGAGCTGATCAGCAATGCCATCACCCACAGTCCCATGACAATATTCCGTATCAGACGACGCAAAAGCTGTTCGAAATCGTCGGATACACGAAGGTCGAGGTTGACCTTCGTCTGCCCCTTCATCAGGCCCTGTAAAATATCTGCCGTCAAGGAAGGAATATCTATAGCCCGAAGCAGAGAGCGCCCCAGATTCTTACCAGTGTCCTTAAAGAATCTTTTCAGATTGTCCTTCTGAAAGAACTGGTCTTTGATATGTACGGAAGCAATCTGTACCAGATTGGTTTCCGGGCTGATTTCTGCCAGGACACCTTCCATATGGGACATCCCTCGTACCAACATTGTCAGGCCGTGAGGCATCGTAATGCGATTTCCTTTCATAATCTCCATCAGATCCTGCATTAGATTGACGATGTTTATGTTGCCAAAATCTGCTGTCCCATACTTTGACATCAGATTCTGGATATCTTCATAGAGCTTGCTCTGGTCCGTTTTACCGCGGAACTCGCCGATGGCCAGAACTGCCTCCTGAATCATACCGATATCATTCAAGGCGACACCTTCCAACGCCTTTCCGATATTATCCCGGTCCCATTCGGACAGACGACCCATCATACCCATATCCATCCAGACGATTTTTCCGTCCCGGATCTTTACATTGCCTGGATGAGGGTCTGCATGGAAAAAGCCATCGTCTATGACCTGCTTGATGAAATTATCGACATACTTTGTGCCAATCTCATCGAGATCATATCCATTTTCCAAAAGGGTTTCTTTGTCATCAATCGAAATACCATCTATATATTCCATCACCAGAACATGTGTCGTGGTATATTGCCGATAGAGCCTGGGGACGTCCACATAAACAACATCCTTGTTGTTTTGAGCAAATTCCTCCATATTGGCCGCCTCCATCAGAAAGTTCATCTCTTCCTGCGTTACAGTCCATAGTTCTGTCAGCACCATGTCCATATCGACTATTTCCTTGATGTTGACCGGTGGAATCAACTTGACTGCTCTGCGAAGCAAGCTGATGTCACGTTGCATGGTGTTATATATGTTTTTCCGTTGCACCTTTATGACGACATCTTCGCCGGATTTCAAGACAGCATGATGCACCTGGGCGATGGACGCGGAACCGAGGGGGTTTTCGTCTATCGATGAAAATTCATTCTTCCAGGAGTATCCAAAGGATTCATTAATGACTTCTTCTACTTCTGAAAAAGGCATCGGAGGCGCATCGGAACAGAGAAGCATCAGTTGATCACAATATTTTTGAGGAAGTACATCCGAACGGGTGGACATAATCTGTCCCAGCTTGATAAAGGTTGGCCCCAAATCCTCGAGAATATGCCGGAGTTTTTCCGGTGTCAGTCCTTTGGTGATGGAATTTTTGCGCAGTACCGCGGTAATCTCACGCAGTCTTCCTCGATTCTCATTCCCTGTCTTTCCTGCATTTTTATGCTTTTTGATGTGGTTCTGTGTGTCAGCTTGCATATTCTCGCTGTCCCTTCTTCTTTCAGATTCTACTCTTCGGTTGCAGCCTCTTCTCTCGGTTCCTCAGAAGCTTCTTCTGTTTCTTCAGCAGTCTCTTCTTCCGTCTTCTCCTCTTCCATTTTTTTCAATTGTTCTTTTAAAGCGTCAAGCTGTTCTGGAGTCATCTTGTCAAGCAAATCTTTCAACTCTTCCGGTGAAGTTGGCTTCATGGAAACATTGACATTATTTTTCACTTTTTCACGAAAATCGCGGCGCAGCTCCTGATTTAGCACCTTCCCCTGCTCGACTGTCAATTCTCCCTTCTTTACCATTTCGTCCAGTATCTCTTTCGATTTTTCAGCGGTTACTGCTGCCGTACCGATTCCTGCCAGTAAAAACTTTCTGATATTTTCTCCTAAATCCATATGATTTTCCTCCTTATTGTAATGATATGTTATAATAAAGTATAACACAAAACATCAGATATGACTTAGAAATTTCTATATTTTTAATACTCATCCGGCTCAAATTTGTACCCCATACCCCAGATCGTCCTGATATATTTTCCTTTCTCACCAAGCTTATTCCTCAGTTTTTTTACATGGGTATCGATGGTTCTGACATCTCCTAAATAATCGTACTTCCATACATTATTAAGAATCTTTTCACGGGACAGGGCGTAACTCTGATTCTGCATAAAATAAGTCAGTAGTTCAAACTCTTTATAGCTTAAATCGATATTTTTTCCATCGATTCTTGCCTCATGAGCGGCAATGTCAAGCTCAATGCCTCCGGATCGTATCATCTCTCCAGCCGCAAGAGAATTGCTTCTTCGCAAAATAGCTCCTACTCTGGCCAAAAGAATCTTAGAATTGAAAGGTTTGGAAATATATTCGTCAGCGCCGAGATGGAATCCGGTCAATTCGTCACTCTCATCCCCTTTTGCAGTGAGCATGATAATGGGAACTTTGGAATACTTCCGTATCTCCTTTACGACTTCAAATCCATCCATCCTGGGCATCATGACATCGCAAAGAATCAGATCGATATTTTTTTCATCAAAAAACAGATGCAATGCTTCCACTCCATCTTCCGCTTCCAGCACATTATAATTCTCCTTTTTCAAAAGATCTCCCACTAATTTTCGCATTCTGATCTCATCGTCCACCACGAGAATCCTTATTTTATCCATGCTGCCCCTCCGATTTTTTCCTGTCTATCATATGATTTCCTTCAGTTTAGCATTTGTTTATTGAATTTAACTTAATTTTTCTTCATGAAAAACCTGTGAATTAAACATAAAAATCGCATGAAAACAGATCTCTCTTTTTTACACTGCATGAAACAAAAATGGACATTATAAAATGTAATCCCCTATGAGAGATGTTTACTGCTCACAGGGGATAGGAATAATATTAAACAGGGAAACGAGCCAAAATTTCAGAAACAGAAAATGGCGTGTAGACGTGCAGAATTGTTAATTCGAGTGATAATCAGACTTTACAATCGCGATTTCCGTAGTCCCGCTGCCATATGCGCTATGTGCCCTCACTATCATTTTATCCGTGTTTCCAGGCCGTATGACGGCCAGGGCTTCGCCGTAATAGGTATCTGTCTTGTTTGACAGGTAACTTTCTGGGTAGTAGGGGCATGCGCTTCCCAAACCGAGAAGTTCCCCGCCTTCTGCTTCCACTGTTATCTCACCGCGTACCAGTGGTTTGATCTGGCCGCGTCTGTCGGTATATTGCAGGCGGACATAACAAAGACCATCTTCTTGTCTTACCGTATTTTCTTCCGGAATCACGGAAAGAATGGTATCCTTTCCCGCTGTCCGAAGCGAAGTTTTCGCAATAACCTGGTTATCTGCATCGTAAGCAACGGCCGTCACCTTTCCATCATGATATCGAGTCTTAAAAATCGTCCGGCAGTCCTTCGGACACACTTTAGTGCCGACACATTTTTTATTGACGAACAAGGAAACGTGATGCGCCCTTGCATAGACTTCTACCTGTGCCATTTTGTTCTCACAGCCGTGCCACGACCAACTCTCAATGGCATTGGTCATTTTCCACGCAGAAGGGGAATGACTGTCCGATGTGTGATTTACGGGGACAACGCCGATGCCAATCGGATCCAGTCCAAAAATGACACGGGGATCCTTCTTTTCTGCCAGAGCCGTGCCCGGCAGGTCGATTAGTTCTGCTCGTGCGCTGAGCCAAACCAGTCCTCCATTGAAATCCTGCGCATAATCTTCGTACTCCCAGGCGCCGATACCCACTTCACCCAGATAATCCATGCCGGCCCATACGAAATCGCCGATAATACGTTTATTCTTCTTTGCGGCTTCCCAGAATTCCCAGGCGTCCGCACAAAATGTCTCACTGCCGAGGATGAGACGTTCCGGATATTTGTTCAGATCGCACTTATAGCGCCGGATTCCGTAATTATATCCGGCAATATCCATGACAGCATACGCACCCCGTGTCCTCAGGTCACAGGGATAGAGACTGGCGCCGAATTTCATAAAATCCGCCCCCAGCGTCCCAGCCAGTTTATTATAAAACTCGCTTCCGACACTCTCCTTTTTCTTTTGATGATTTTCTTCGCTTACGGCGTCTTCCGCTTTCTTGTCACTGTATACGCCAAGACCCATGGAACTTAAAAAGTTAAAGAAAATATTGACGCCACAGGTGACTGGTCTGGTTCCATCCAGATGATGCAGGCATCTGGTGAGATTGCGGCAGAGCCTGATCCCCTTCTTCTGCGCAGTCTCAGACACTTCATTTCCGGAAGAATACATGATGACAGAAGGATGATTGTAATCCTTAGCGACGATGGAAGCCAGATCCTTCTTATAATTCCTGCTCATTCTCGTGGCGTAATCATATTTTGTTTTATGAATATACCACATATCGACATATTCATCCATCACGAGCATCCCCATTGCATCGCATGCACGAAGCAATGCTTTAGAACAGGGATTATGCGCGGAACGAATGGCATTATACCCGTTCTCCAGAAGGATGCGGATCTTCCTTTCCTCAGCAAAATCATAGGCGCAGGCGCCGAGAATCCCATTGTCATGGTGAATACAGGCGCCCCGGAGGAGAATATGCTCCCCGTTGATACAGAACCCTTCCTCCGGCGTACATTCCACGATACGGATTCCAAAACATTCTTCCTGCACATCGTCGCCAAAAGTGACACGACAAGTATAGAGGACCGGATGATCCGGACTCCAGAGTGACACGCCGTCCATCGCAATCTCCTGCGTTGAACTACCAGACGCTGTATAAAAGATTTCACCTTCGGAGAGAATCTCTATTTTGACAGGACCTGTCCCCACTGTTTTCACATCCACCCGAATCTTCGGTTTCTTATAATCCAGCGTTGTGATGCGAACTCCGTTCAGTTGAATATGCTTCTCCGGGAAGCGGTGCATCCAGACCGGTCGATAGATGCCGGTTCCGGTATACCATCTGCTGTTCGGCTGATCACTGTTCATCACTTCTACCCGCATCACATTTTCTTCGCCATATTTCAAACAGGTGGTAGCATCAATGTAAAATCCGGTATAGCCATAATCGTGAAATGCTGCTTTTTTACCATTTATGTAGACCGTGGCCTTATGGTATACTCCCTCAAACTCAAAAACAACTTTTTCCTTCTCTTGCTTTTCCGGCATAAAAAATACTTTTTCATAGACATAGTCCTTCGCGTCAATCCAGCCCGTATTCGTTCCGCCGGGACTATCCGCGCTTCTTTTGTCGAGAAGCATCGCGTCGTGAGGAATCGTCACCTGCATCGCTTTCGCTTCTCTCCCCTTTTCCCAACATTTCCAGTTGTCATTAAATTGAACTGTTTCCATCATCAACCCCCTGTACTCGCTTCCTTCTTGTCTCATTCTATTGCTGAAAATCTGCAAAATCTTCTATACCAATCGTAATGCTCTCTTTTTCATGGTTTCGTCTCACATTTCTTTAAATAAAATTCATAATATTACTTTTTGTTCCTTGTATCATCATGTTAATTTTTATAAAAAATTTTGTCAAGATAAAATGCCATAGAAGCATTGAATGTAACTTAGTAAAATCAGATAATTAACCTGTGCTGACTTTTGGATATATGATTTGGGTGTTAAAAGAGGATTAACCTCCTAATCAAATCTTCACTGCTTTTTATACCAGCTTTGGCAACATCAATATACGAAAATCCCCTGACTCTGTCCTGTTGACAGAAATATGAACCGGATTTTCCTGGCCCCACTGCGGATCTGCATCTGCCTTTTCCTTCCACTGGTCATAGAATTCCAGAAACCCATCGAAGAGACATTCCTCTGCTTTTTTCCGTACGGCGGCGGCTTCCTCCAGGGTTTTATAAGTGCCAAGGCAATACGTTTTTTTCTGGAAATGAATGAGGGCTTTATATTTACCCCGGTACATATTCACTCCGGTCACACCAGTGCTGCTGTCCCTAATTTATTTGATGCTGCCATAGGCTTTGTTGGTAAGGGCATTTCTTTTTTGTTGATTAGGGACATTTTCTTTCAATTAAAAACAAAAGGACGGTGGATATGCCGCCGTCCCCACTTTTCCCGCAACATATCGGGATGTTTTCAGTTAAGATAACAGAATAATTCGAAACCGTTATCGCCTATTATTTCCATTAGACCAGATGGTAACCGTCGCTGTGGTAGTCGTCGCGGCACTGGCAACACCATCTGCACTGACCGCAGCCACTTCGTAGGTATAGGTTCCAGATTCCGTCACTTTCTCCGTATAGGTAAACTGGCGGTAAGTGGTCGTCGTTGCGTTCTTGCCTTTGCCGGAACGTTCAGTGACAGTCTTATAGCTGGTCACTTCAGTGCCATTCACGGTGATGGATTCCACATCCTCGGAGGTGTTTGGCTGTTACGGTAACAGTGGCGAAATTGCCGCTGGTCTTGACAGAGGTAGACACAGTGAAGGTCTCCTGCTCAAAAGTGGAAATTTCCTCCTCGGTCTCATCCTCGTCGGCTGAATTGTCAGGGTTGTCTTGGCAATATCGCTGGCGTAGATTGTATCATCGATGTCTGTGGACACGCTCAGCCCGGCCAGGACATTGTTCCGCAGCTCGTAGTATACCGGATAATCTTCGTTATCCGTCTCGTAAACAGTGGCCTGGGTGTTGTTTTACCAGTGCCTGGGCTTGTTTTTTAATCATATCGATTTTAATTTTCCTGACCATCATTCTCTTGTTCTGTTTCAACAGTATAAACTCGCAGCATTTCCTCAAAACAAAAAGAATATTTAAAAAATAATATCTTTTCTTTTTTCTATATGATAAAATCTATGCATATTCATGCAATATGCGATATCTTTTCGATAACGAACGAGAAAACGAGAAGAAGAAATATCATGGTAAAATGTAAGGCAGAAATAAAATAGAATAGCAAAGAAAATGAAAAGCAGGAGGAAAGAATATTTTATGGACTTTATAGAATGGAAGGTAATCATTGTACCTGTGGTTGCTGTCTTATTGCTCATTTCGAGCGCAATTGTATATAAAATTCACTCCACGACCGGTACTTTCCTGCTGTTGCTGGCATTGGGACTTCTTTTTTTGTTATGGGCCATCGAAATACATTTCGACCTGTGGGCAAGAATGCCCTCGTGGCTGCGACACACCATCGGTGCGGTCGTTGCTTTTGCGATTATAGTATTTCTTGTAGTGGAGGGTTTGATCTTAAGCGGTTTTTCTGCACAGGGCGAGAAGAATCTCGATTATATCATCGTCCTTGGTGCCCAGGTTTATCGGAACGGTCCGTGCAATGTGCTGCGATTTCGGCTGAATAAAGCCTGTGATTATCTTATGGAGAATGAAGATACCCTCTGCATCGTGTCCGGTGGGCAGGGCAGCAACGAACCATTTTCCGAAGCACAGGGTATGTACGATTATTTGATTGAAAAAGGGATTAACGCTGACAGGATTCTTATAGAAGACAAATCTTTAAACACAGTTGAAAATCTCACAAACAGCAGTGCTTACTTTGATAAAGAAAAGGCGAGTGTCGGGATCGTAACGAGTAATTTTCATATATTCCGTAGCGTCCGCCTTGCGAAAAAGCTGGGGTTGAAAAATGTACGCGGCATCGCGGCAGATGTTGTAGTAATCTACCTGCCAGGAAATATGCTGCGCGAATTTTTCGGTGTATCCAAGGACTTCTTGTATGGAAATATATAATATAAAATATATAATATAGCAGCCCATGCCACTCAGTCAGCAACCAGCCCTGACAAAGTTAAAAAAATTAACAAAAACACTTTACATTCCGTCTAAATTATGGTAGATTAAGTATGTTTTCGCAGGTGAGGACACAAGATAGGTCTTTATCTGCATTTTTTTGTTATATAACAAATGTGAACGGAGGAAAAGATGATGTTAGAACTTATCACCAATGTAAACAACGCGGTCAACAGCGTCGTATGGGGATGGCCCGCACTGATCCTGCTGGGGTTTGTCGGCGTTCTGATGACCTGCCTGACAAAATGTTTCCAGATCAGCCATATCGGTCACTGGTTTAAAATGACGATCGGCGCGATCTTCAGCGACAAAAATGTAGTCGGACATACGAAGGATCGCTCCATCTCCCAGTTCCAGTCTCTGTGCACGGCATTGGCCGCTACAGTTGGAACCGGTAATATCGTCGGCGTAGCGGGCGCGATCATGGTCGGCGGTCCCGGCGCCGTGTTCTGGATGTGGGCTATCGCGTTCTTTGGGATGATGACGAACTATTCTGAAAATGTTTTGGGTATCTATTACCGTCGGAAGAATTCAGAAGGTGAGTGGTGCGGTGGCGCCATGTATTATCTGAGAGATGGTTTGGGAGCGAAACCTGGCTGTAAGGGGATCGGTAAGGTCCTGGCTGTTTTATTCTCCTGTTTCTGTCTGCTGGCCTCTTTTGGTATCGGTAATATGACACAGGTGAATTCCATTTCCGGGAATATGCAGTCGGTATTCGGCGTGCCAACCTGGCTGACAGGTATCGTGGTCCTGCTCCTTGCGGGTCTCGTTATCGTCGGCGGTATCAAGAGAATCGCTTCCGTAACGGAGAAGATTGTTCCTTTCATGGTAGTGATCTACATAATTGGCGCGGTAATTATCTTCATTACGAACATATCTCATGCTGGAGCAGTATTCAGCACGATATTCAGAGGTGCTTTTGCCTTAAAGGCAGCCGGCGGCGGCGTGATCGGATATGGTATCAAGCTGGCCATCGAACAGGGTATGAAACGTGGTGTATTCTCCAATGAAGCCGGTCTCGGTTCCTCAGTTATGGTTCATTCCAACTCTAATGTAGTAGAACCAGTACAGCAGGGTATGTGGGGCATCTTTGAAGTGTTTGCCGACACCATTATCGTTTGTACGCTGACAGCATTTGCCGTGCTCTCTTCCGGACTGGTCGATCTGGAAACCGGAGTCACTGTAGCATCTTATAACGGATTAGAACTGACCAAAGCCAACATCGTATCCACGGTATTTTCCATGCATTTCGGCAAAATCGGTTCCGGATTCGTGGCAATCGCCATCATGCTCTTTGCCTTTTCTACAGTCCTTGGATGGAGTCATTATGGTACGAAAGCCTGTGAATTCCTCCTTGGGGAGAAATCGACGATTGTATATCGCGTGATTTTTGTTATCGCGATTTTTGGTGGCGCAGTGATGGGCGATAATCTGGCATGGGATCTCTCCGATACCTTTAACGGATTGATGATGATTCCTAACTTGATTGGCGTCATCGTTCTGTCCCCACAGGTGATGAAGATAACGAAAAATTATGTGAACCGTGTCTTGAAAGGAAAGAAGGAGAAACCGATCTTGTCCGTGTTCCCGGATATCCAGGCACAGCAGGAAAAGAAACTGAATGCAAGATAATCGATTCAAATGTATCTGAGTGACGATTATCTGAAAATAAATCAGAGCCACCCATTTTGTGGGTGGCTCTGATTTATTGATTCAACGCTTTCACAACTCCCTGCCATTTTGTATTCTGCACTGCCAGTTTGAAAGAATCGGATACTTCCAGATTTGGAATATAAACTTCTTTTTGGGAAGAATCATAAGCCAGATAACCCAAGTGAACTAATAAAGTCATCACGTCATCTTTGCTTTTAAAGCTTGTCATATCATTCTGAAAGCTCAGCGTATCTATGCGAATCCTTTGCCCACCAATCATGGCTATGATGGAATCCTTCAATCCATCATAATTCATACTGATATATTGTTTCAGCGATTCATAAGTCTCAGAGCTTGTCCAATAATTTTGAAATTCTTCACTTTTCAGAGCATGCATAACGGAATTAGGACTATATACATGATGTTCTCGATGAAAAGAATAACCATCATACCATGTTCGCATGGTTTCAAAGTCCATATAATATTTCTGACAAAGACCCTTCACTTCTGCCTCTGTAAAGCCTACATATTTCGCTAACTTTGCCGGTTTTGTCATGGTAAATTCCTGGAAGTCCGTCAGAGCGGATTCTGTACCATACTTCTTGATCGGAAGAATCCCTGTCATGTAAGCCGCAGCAATGGTTTCGTCTGTCGAAGTTCCCCCTTTGAACAGCCCACGGAGAAGCTGCACATACTCTTCCTGTAATTTTTTATCTTCTTTTGCTTCCCGAAATATGGCATCCCATTCATCAATGATAAAAACAAATTCATTTCCCGTTTTCTGACTTATACCCATAAGGGCATCTGCCAGAATCTTCTCTTCTTTTTTTATACAATCGGGATATTCCTGTTTCAATTCCTCTATAACATTTCTCTGAATATCGCTGACTACATTTTTTATATCAGATGCCAGAGAAATAAACCGGGTAATATCAAGATATATGACATCATAATGGTTTAAGTGTTGAACGAAAGAATCCATCGTCGCAATCGTGAGTCCCTCAAAGAGTTCCCTGGAATCGCAGCTTTTATCATAATAGGCAGAAAGCATTTTGGCTGTAAATGATTTACCAAATCGTCTGGGACGACTAAAACAAGTCAATTTGTCCGGCATCGTATTAATCGTACTGTTGATATAGTCAATTAATCCCGTTTTATCGACATAAGTGCCATTCAAGATGGCCCGAAACCCTTTATTTCCCGGATTCAGATAAGTTCCCATATAACATCCCTCCTCTGTCTTTATTTAGAATATTCCGACATATTTTGTTTCTTCAAATCATGTTTTCGTTTATCTTCATTTTAATGATTGCATTAGTAGAAGTCAACTTTAAACAACCGCTTCTACTAAAACCTTATCTCCCAAAATGATATTCCTGATACCACGCGTTTTCTTCTTATTAAAGTTGAAACTCAGCATATAACCTTTTTTCATCTGGAAATAATCCAAATAGCCGGATAACTGTTTCTCTCCTCGCTCGTTATATGCATTGCCTCGCCAAATCTTGAGTTCGAGAATATTCTTTTCTCCTTGATAAAAAATTACAAGATCCATTCTCTCGCTATTACGCGTTTGTGGCTCAATACTATAATTACCGATTCCATTGATAATCGGCTTCAAAAAAAGAAGGAAATATTTTCTACCCACATTCTCAATAAATTTCTCGTCCTCTTCGCCATAGAGCTCACTAAAAGCTTCAATGAATTTCTCCAGAATCCTTCTAATATCAAGGTGCCTACCCACGACAAATTGATTACGTTCCTGTACACCAACAACATATAATTACTCCCGGCAAATTCTTCTGCAATAAATGAATTATAGAGTACTGCTTCAAAAATACGATTCGATATCACTGCTGTATCATTTTCATTACGGATAAAACCGAACATGGTAGCATCTTTTATATAAGAAGTTGTCGCAACATAAGGAATCGGATTGCCATTAAAAAGAAGCTCCTGTAAAAGTGATTTGAGTTCAGGATATACCACCAGTTTCCCCAGCATAGATTCATACAGAGGATTATCTTCCTTTATCATTCTTTTTATCGCTTCCATGATACCATCTTGCGTCCATACACTTCTTTTATCTGGAAAGTTAGTAATTCCCACTAATTTTTCATCTAAAAGCTTACAGATACGTGAAACTAAAACAGGGTAACCAGATGTATAATCATAAATCAGTTTGGATATTTCCTCAATATCCATTCCCGTATGATAATCTTCTTCGTATTGATGAAGCATATTGCCGATATCTTTCACACCAAAACTCATATCTACATCAAAGTCCGAAGCACAATCAAATAGAACAATTTCTATTTGATTCCGCGTACATTCGCCAAATGAAAGCCCTCTTTCGCTTGGCTCATTGTTTTCGCGAGTATTCCAAGGACTGTTTTCTTTATGATCATCCTCTGGACGAAGTTTTCTTTTCATGCTACGGATATCATATACACCAGCGAGTACTACTGATTGAAATGTAGGCGTCATTTCCCAATCTAAATAATCCGCCCGCAGCTGTGCCAGAAAACTCAGGAACACCTGATTATTCGTAGCGGCATCCACTTCATCAATCAGTAATACAATGGGGCGATCTGCATTTGCACAAATATCAGACAAAAAATCAAATAATTCAAGGAGTTCCATTTCGTTTCGCGAATCTTTTAAAGCACTCTCCAGAGGAAAAAGAATCTCGTTGTCCATTTTGTTTTCCATTTTGATTCTTCTTAAGAAGAGTCCTGCAAAAGCAACGGCAAATTGATTTTCATTCACGAATTTTCCCGCTCCCAGCTTTTGAAAATCCAGACTGACCACAATATAATCCTGTTTCAAATAAGACGCAAGTGCCTGCAAAGTCGTCGTTTTTCCATACTGTCTTGCCCGATTAATGGTGAAATAATCTCCTGCATCCACCACATTCTTTATATCTATAAGCCTGGAAGTCAAATCTACCATATAATGTATTTCCGGCCTGCAGGCTCCGCTCACATTAAATTTTTTTCCATATCATTCCACACCTCACTGAAAACGATACTATGTCATAGAATACGCCTGGCTTTAGTTATTGGTACCATTCTTTGACATAGCTATAAGTGGCACTGTTCATGACATATCTAACAGTAACTATGCTAAACGACTTTAATATTGTTTAGCGCCAATCTCTAGAGCCATTTCCACGCAATCGTATGCACCAACTTTAAAGTGAACGATACGTTAACTTTAAAGTACGGTCATATCCTCTGCCGCAATGGACACGCCGAATGGGTCACTCGTTCAGCCATCTTCCGATACCCCAGATCCTTTAGATAATCCTGCAGAATAGGAACGGACTGCGTGGATTCCGGACCAATAATCAGTTCAGCTACCACATCTTCCAGTTTGGTAGCTGCCAATTGACACAATTTCTGTAGATTCACAGGATAATACTTCTTGATACGTTCCTTGGAGATATGATAGCGAGGCTGCACATTAAAATATCCCTGTTCGAAAGGCGACACCACCAGCCGAACTTCCTTTTCACTGGCAAAAGAAGGATGTTTGAAAGCAGCGGAGGCAGCCCATGCATGGTTCAGTGTCTCCCGTATCTCCGGTGTCATACCCAACGGCTTTATATTATTTTCAATCAAATGAAATAGCGTTTCTACCAGTTCATGTTCTCCCACATTATCCTGATAATACACTGTCTCCAGCGAAAGTGGCTCGATAGCCATCTTTTTGAGCAGGTTCTCGCGAAATGCGATACAGACACCACGCCCTTTGTTCGCATAGCGTTCCCACTGCGCGGCATCATCGCGGTAACAGGAAAAACAGGCGGCATAAGCCGAATAGACGAATTCTTTCTCCTTCTCTTCAGAAAATATCTTTTCCGTCCATTTTGCCCTGCTAATATCCCCTGTCTTCCAGAATCGATCCGCAACCGCTTTGCCTAAACCATTCATGAACAACACCATCTCCGAAGCGTCATTCATATTCAGTATGTTGTTAAGACGCAGCTCTGAATTACTCAAAATACCGTCTAAAGCCGTAAAATCTGTATAATGATAAAGAATTCTTCCATCGATTGCAGCCATAACTATTGCAGCCTCCTCAGCATTTGTCTCTATATATCATATCAAGTATATTCTATCAACTTGGCGACCCAAAGACAATCATTTGTTGAATACTTTGTAAATAAAATCTACGACTACTTTGTGAGTATTGCATATCGCAAAATGTTTTTGTATTATAAGGACAATATCTATGGCAAAAATTATCACCAGCAAAACATGTCTCTTTCTGCCGGTGACATGCTTACTCTACTTTACGGTTGCTTTTGTTCCCAAACCTTTTGCTTTAAGAATCTTTTTATATGCTTTCAGTTTTGCCTTCGGCACCTTGATCTTTGCTTTGGCGCGGATTCCTTTAAAGGCTTTTGCTCCCACTTTTTTCTTCGTGAGTTTCGTCGTCTTAATAGTGATGTTTTTCAGCTTTTTGCAACCATAAAATGCATTTTTCCCGATTGTGGTAATATTTTTACCGATAACAATTTTTGTAACTTTTTTATGGTTCTTCAACGCATTGTCGGCAATGGAAGTTACTTTATATGTAATGCCATTCATTGTAACCGTTGCTGGTATCGTGACTTTCGTTGCAGAAGCTTTAATACCTGTGACCGCTACTGTACCGCCAGTTACTCCAGCCTTTGTAATCTTATAACTTATATCACCCACCGTAGCCTTCGTGCCAACCTTTGGTGCCGTCAGTTTGGCTATAGTTTCTGTATAACTGTACCCACAAGCAGAGCAAGTGTATGTCCTCGTGCCTGTTGACGTATATGTTGCGGCTTTCTTCACAACGCCTTCATCATACGCGTGCCCTGTCGCAGCAATCACTTCCGTGTAACTAATTCCACATTTCACACAAGTATACGTAATTACACCCTCTTCTATACAGGTTGCCTCTGTCGTCACTATACCACTATCATGTGAATGACCAGTTGCCGCGATTGCCTCCGTATAACTGTCTCCGCACTTCGTACAGGTATATGTCTTCACTCCATCTTCCGTACAGGTTGCCTCCGTCGTCGCTGCGCCATCGTCATAAGTATGAGTGCAAACGACACTAACCGTTGCCGTACACGAATACCCTAATATCGTTGTCGACAGAGTTCCGGTTCCGGTCTTCAATCCGTATATCTTATCATCCTGAATAGATATGTATTCATCATCCGCCGTCCAGGTATAATCTGTTTCAGCGGAAAACTTCCTGCCTGGCCAGGTTTCAGCCAATTGCAGCGTCATGTTCGCTTCTGGAAGATCCACGGTACTTCCGACTTCCACCTCGCAGGTATCCGGCGAAAAATCAATGTCGGAAATATAATCAAGCAAGACTTCAATTTCTGAAGTTACAGGGCCATCTGTAATCTCCATGGTCGTATATTCCGCCGTAACCTTCGTTCCAAATTCCTGAACCCAGAAATCATATCCATTAAAGGTGACATGACCAATCCCAACGCTTACATAACTGCTGTTCAACATATTTCTTCTATGACCCTGGCCGCTATAATTTTCTTCTTCCTCTTTCCATCCAGTTAATACTGCGTCCGCTGTTGTATAACCAGCTGCAATATTTTCTCCATTACTGCTATTGTCATTTGTCAGAGAAAAACAGGTATCACCATTCGGCCTGGTGTGAGCGAAATAAACGGCAATCTCCTCTGCCCTCTGCTGCGCAATCGCCTCCAGGTCATAATCATACGTCAGTTCCCCAAGATCTGTGCAATATGTTTTGGTTTCGTCATCTTCATTCCAGTACCAGGCGTCATCACCGGTTCGGAACGCATTGATATCATCGAGCATGCTTCTGGCCTCTTCCTGACCATAGGTTGTCTCAATATAAATCATAGCCGTGTCACTGGCAAATACATCCGACGGTTTTAAAAAGATCATAAATACCAATGCCAACAAAAATCCCAGTAGTTCCTTTCCTCGCTTCGTTTTTTTCATTCTACTCTCCTTTTTTCGTAAGCGTATTATAATAATATATTCCTGTTTGCATTGATAAGCTGACAGAAATTATTACGTTTATATTATACAACATAACGTACAAAAAAACATTATAAAGTAAATTATGACAAACGAACAAATCATAAATATATCGAAAACAAATTTGTTCTGTTTCATCTGCATAAAATCTACTATAATTAAAAAAATGCTTGAGATGTCACACTGAAAAAAGGAGGTGCCATGGTATGTATCTGAAACGTAATATATATAACAGTCTCCTGAAATGGAAAAATGAAGATTCTCACAGCACGCTGGAGATTACCGGCGCGAGACAGACTGACAAAACATATATTATCAATAAATTTGCTGATGAGAATTATAATCATAAAATATATATCAACCTTTTTGAACAAAGCGGACAACAGTTTATGAAATGTTACAAGCAGGCGACAGAATGGACCCCCGGAACAAAACGACCGGAATCTCCTCTTCACGACGCATTTCAATTATATGATATTGACTTTAAAGATTCCGAAGATACTGTGATTATCATTGACGAGATTCAAGAATCCGCAGAAATATATAATCGCATCCGGGAGTTTACCAGACAGTTTCACGCTCATTTTATCGTGACCGGCAGCTATCCCGGTAAAATATACGATGCTGACTTTCGTTACTCACGCGGAGTTGTCACTTCAAGGCCTAGCTATACGCTTTCTTTTGAGGAATTTCTTCTGGCCTACGACGAAGGACTATATACTGAATATACATTGCTATCTCTGCTGTCTCTGGAAACGCCTAGTCACAATGATATTTATAAACGACTTGAAGATGCTTTTAAAATATACTGTCAGATTGGCGGTTATCCTAAAGTCGTCACAACTTATCTTGAAACAAAAAACATGGAAAAAGCACAGGGAACTTTAATCCAGATTATCGAGACCTTCACTAATGAATCCATACGTTATTTTACTGACATCCTTGATACCAGGATATTTACACAGATTTTTCTTTCTATCTGTCGGATTTTGATTCGAGAGAGCATGGGATTGAAGGAAAATAGTATCAGCGAAGAATTGCAAAAACTTGTTACCAGAGATTATTCCAGCAATATATCAAAAGTTACATGTAATCAAGCCATCAGCTTGCTCTCCTTCTCTGGCATTCTTGGTCTGTGCGGCAAAATCACCGAAATGGATATCCTTGATTTTAAACCAGCTTGTCGATGCTATTTTATGGATCTCGGTCTCACATATTATTATCTCACGTTAACTGGTGCTGACTCTGAAACTCTTTCTGGAACATTGCATGAAAATTTCGTATTCATCAATCTGAAAAAAAAGACAGGATTTCCCTGCGGAAATCGCTTTTGAATCTCCTGCTTTCGCAACATTTAAGGGCGGTGAAATCGATTTTGTAGCACAATCGATCAAAGGGACACAGCCCAGATATCTTATTGAAGTAAAGGCGGGTAAAAACATAGCACGTACTGCCAGAAAAGCATTACAACAAGGCAAAGCGAACCGCCTTCTGTATCTTAAAGGAAATACAAAAGGCGGTGTGGATGGAAAAGTGCAGACTTTACCAATTTATTTACTGGAACGTTACCAGTTTTGATAGAAATGTTATTATTGCCATTATAATGCTCCTGACCCACATACGATACTGGCAAAGGATAATATCTGATAGAAATATTATTTTTGATTATGGCATTTTATTATATATGAATATGATGGATTTGATTTTATTAAAATAACGGAATCAAAACAGACACTATCCAATACATTGCATCTTATGATATTAATTTCTCTGCATAAAAGCAGCTCTCGTGCATTTGGCGATCAGACGCCAGACCGTCATCGCGCACAAGATGCCGCCCGCCAAAGCAACGGCTAATAATAATGTATAGACCCCTTGCGTCATAAATGCCTGCGTGTTACCTTCGATGAGATAACACATCGTCTTATACAATGAGCCTCCGGGAATCAGCGGTATTGTCGCGGCTACCAGAAGCAGTGTGGCCGGGGTTTTGCAGCACCTGGCCATGATTTCCGCATAAATTGTCAGGGCAAAGGCTGCCGCGACATAACAAAGCGCGTCATTTGAAAGAAACGTTTCCGCATAAAGATAAACTCCCCATGAAAACATGCCGCCAATCGAAGCAGGAACCAGTTTTTCCTTTCTCAAATTAAAAATAATTGAGAAGCCCATGGAACCAAAAAAAGCAGTATCCAGCTGTACCATATATGACATTATCCCCACAACTCCTTCACAAATACAAACCCGACCGCGATTGTAATTCCCAGCAATAATGCTTCTAAAAACCGGAACAGACCGGATATTAAGTCGCCATTGAACATATCACGGATTCCATTGGTAAATGCGATTCCCGGAATCAGAAGCATCGCATTGCCCATATTAAGATATTCCACGGAGTGGCACATC
>JAJQDO010000325.1 GCA_021202175.1 Clostridiales bacterium
TTTGGGTAAAAGTTTCCAGTCTTTACATCGTCGGGAAGGTACACCATCTTGTTGAAAGTTAGTAATACACGCATATTGCGAGACGTTTCCTCATTTGAATGTCCGAGCCATTTTAATACAAGGGGAGATGTTACTCTGGTCAGATACAGACGCATTGTCCTTTGTCCTGCGGAACAGATAGATTGTCTGGCTTTGTATGGGCGCATGGGAAGATTACTGTATGAAAGACTGATGAAAAATAAAAATAGTGGCACACAAATTGATGTAAAAACTAATATTCTATTCGTGAACATAATCTATGGGAGAACGAGAGGTCAAAAAATGATGATGGAGTTCTGAAAATAATGTAATGTGACGGAACAACTTGCTGAAGGTTAAGAGAATTATAACTTCTAACTAATTAATTGTCGCTTCAAAAGAGACCCGGGTTATTTTATCTGGGATAAAATAATTACATAAAGAATAGGATATAGTTTTCAGATGAATACGATAGCCAAGAGGAGGTTAAAAATGGCAGAAAAGATAATTAATATTGTAGAGAAAGGACGCCAGTGGAAGCAGACAGATAATTTACAGATTAATATTCATGATATTGCACATCCTGTAGACAAAAATCTAATTGCCGTTTTAGAAGCAGCTAATATAAACACGCTTTTATGTACGCCTATGGAACAGCTTGTTGAAGCGAATTATGGGACAGCTTTAATGACAGGAATTGTAGTTGATGAAAAGAATTTTCCAGATATATACAGCGATTTAAAGGCATGCGCAAAAACTTTAAATATTAATATACCTTATACTGTTGTAAGTAATGGAATCAGCGGTATTAATGCTTTTGCTACAGGCACAGACAGAAAACCATATATCGTGATCAGCAATTTAGCAGCTAAACTTTTGACAGAAGCGGAATTAAAATTTATTTTAGCGCATGAGTGTGGTCATATAGCTATGGAGCATATGGTCTATCATACGGCTGGTTCATTGGCTCAAATAATGGGTGGTTTTGTTCCCGTAATAGGCGGAGCTCTTTCAAAGGTTGCTTCGTTTCCGTTAAACTGTTGGAATCGTTGCTCAGAAATAACCGCTGATCGTATAGGGTTGATTTGTTGTGGAGATTTACATACATCACAAATGGCACTTTTGAAATTAGTCGGTGGTTTTACGGATATAAGTGATGTTGAAATTGAACACTATATTGTTCAAAGCCGAACGCTTCGCAACAAACAGGTACTTGGACGCTTGGGAGAATATTTTTCCACTCATCCCGTAATTTATAAGCGTATGGAAGCTTTGAATTTATTTGCTGACTCCGAAATGTATTACAGTATAACAAAAAACACAGCGTCAAGCGAAAAAAAACTGTATACAGACGCAGAACTGAATGAAAAAGTAAGTGACTTGCTTCATGTATTTTAAAGAAAGGGGTATAAAAATATGAATAATGAAAAATTTGATACCTATATATCATTAATGGACAAATACAATTTGATAGATTTTAGGGATCAGTGGTCAGTATATTGGGATAAGAGTAGAGAAAAACCGTTTTCAGTCGGTCTTTTGGGAACAGGCTTTCTTATTCCGAATGTTCTTAATTATTTGTTAAGTACAGATATTTTTACAAATTTAAATTCACGAAGTTTTTGTTTGACAATTACATACGGTGAATTAATAAAATGGACGTATCTAAAAGACGGAAATTTGATTCCTATAAACAATATTCAAGAGTGGTTTTTTGAGGAGGAAGAAGATGATACAGACGGCCGTGAGGAGGAAGAAGCTGCGCCTGTATACTTACAGATGACTATGCCGGAAGAAAAACTGAAAGGCATAAGCCTAATCGCTATAAGTAGTGTCTATGATTTCGTGGAGTTTCCATGGGGAGAGATCCTTGTAGATATTGATTATCCCTATGTATTATTATCAGCCACAAAGCTTTTATCCGGCGCCGAACGTCGTCTTGCACGCAAAGTCCTCAGTGATAAATCAAAGCAAACCAAATACCTCTTATATCATTTGGAACATGTTCATGAAGAAGAAAGAGAACTCGTAATAAACCAGTTAGCATCCTTTGTAGGAATTGAAAATATGGTTGTTCTTAAGTCTGATACATCAGAAATCTGGAATATGTGGAGTACATTGGAAAAAGATACAGAGGAATTAACAAACTTAAGGAAGGAATATCTGCTGTCATATGCAAAAAAAGTAGTTTCGAACCGCTGGAACCGCAGATTGAACGGCTGGAAGTAGATAAACGGCAGCTTGCTGTTATGCAGGGCCAGCTGGAATATGCCACTGATGAAATAATGCAAGGAGCAGACAAAATACTGCGTTATATTATGCTGACCTGCTTAAATCCTCTTGAGTCTGAAATACAATCTAAAATTGTACGATTTCATGCTCAATTAGATAAGGATCTGGAAGTAGGGATTAACGAGGAGGATGATATCAAGATGTTGCAAGAAACCCTCCATGATTTCGTACTTGGCTCCTGGGAAAATTTTGTGAAGGAAGATATTGAGCCATTCTTTGTGAAAGAAGCAGAAAGGCTTGATGAAACCATAGATAGTCAAATTGCCGAAAATATTGAGAGAACTTTGAAATCTGTTTTGAACGAAAAAGAATATGAGCAGCTTCAGAACATTGTATCTGGAGTTGTCCATACCAATATAAGAGTACATCTTGACGAAGCGGATATTCCAATACCTGCAAATAATGATAAAGATTTAAAGGCTATGGGAATTGTTCCTGCATGTTTGCTGGCAATGGGAGGATTTGCCCTCTTAGTAAATAGTTTGGTACCAGCCGCAATGTTTGCTGTTGCCAGTTATAAAGCAAAAGTGAATTTTACAAGTGATGCAAAAGAACAGCTTCTTTCACAAAGCAGGGAACTTTCTTTAAACTATATGCAGGAAATGGAAAAAACTTTGGACTGGCAGTTAAAAAATAGTCTTGACAGTTTGCAGAAGTCAGTTGATGACAGTTATAAAGTTATCATCAAAGAGTTAACCGACTGTATCGAACACAGGAAGAAGGACAGTGATGGAATTGAAGAATATCTGACACAGTTAAAAGATGATATTTTAAAAATATAAAGGCTTCAAATTAAAGTCTGACAAAAAAGGAAGACGGCGAAAGTGAAACCATTATATAAAACATATTAAATTTTCACATCAGGGAGGAAAACTATGAGCTACAAAGAAGTTAATCAAAAAGCAATTGAAATTCAGCGTGCCGTACATGAGGTTGGCGTTCTTACCGGTCCTCTAAATGGAAGCACGATTTCTGGTTTGGATTGCCAGGCAGGCCTGGACATGAATTCATACAGCGAAAGCATTGAAGAAAAAGCAAAGCAGCTTGAAACAAGCATGTTTAAGACACTTTTTATGGGCACATTTAAAAACGGAAAAAGTACCACAATTAATGCCATTCTCGGAAAGGAACTGCTTCCAGTTGCTGCAACAGCCGCAACTGCAGTAATAAGCCAGGTTGTCTACGGCAAGAATTGTGACAAGGTTAGAATTTATAAAAACGGTTCTGATGTGCCAGAAATAATGAATATAGATCGATTTCTGCGAGATTATAAATTGTCTGATCGTGATGTTGAGCAGATTGAAGACACTGGCTGCTTAGACAGATTTAGCGACGTTGACTATGTTACTTTAGAAAATGACAGCAGCCTCTTTGAAGATGGCGTACAGTTGATTGATTCCCCTGGCCTTGAAGAGGCCGCTGCCAGGACAAAGACAACCGAAAATTTTATTCCGCAGGCAAATGCTATTGTTTTCTTGTTGGATGCCACCAAGTTGTTTTCTGCAAAGGAAAAGTCGTTTATAAAGGCTCACTATTTTAATGCAGATCCCAAACCACGTAATGTGTTTTTTGTGGTAAACCGTTATAATGTGCTTAATACAGACGCTGACAGGGAACGTGTTAAAAAACAGACAAAAAGCTTTTTGAAGAGAGTCTTTACGGATGAAGACGGAAACTTTGATAATGATTTATTTGAAAAAAGAGTTTTCTTTGTAGATGCATATGGTGCATTTAAGATGAAAGAAAAGGGGCAAGTTCCTATTGGAACAGGTATGCCTGAATTTCAGGAATGTCTGGAAGACTTCTTAACGTCTGAGGACCGAGTTTTTGCCCGCTATCAGACGATTCTTTCATGTATGGCAGGGGTTTATATTGAAGCAGAGAGAAATATTGCCAGCCGTCAAAAGCAGATGAGGATCCCACTTGAAGAGCTTGAGAAAAACGCAGCTGCTTCACAAAAAACTTTAGCGGCATTACTAAAAGACGTTGACAAGATCGAAAGGCAGATAGATTCCGTTGGTAAATCTGTTAGCAAGGACATTATGACAGATCTTGAAAAATTTCTTACCATTGATATTAAGAAAATTTGGGGAGAACATAAAGATGAATATGACAACAAATTTGGTCTTGTGGAAATGATGAAGATGGTGACAAAAAAAGGTCAGGAAGAGGTTGTTGCACCTATGGTCAGCTTCATTCGTGAATTTTTACAAGAGCAGCTTACTCTTTGGGGAGAACGTGCAGGTCTTCTGATTCAGCCAACAATTAATCAGCTTAATGAAGAATTTGATTCTGATATAAAAGATTTTGACTTAAATCTTGCTAAAGCAAAAGCAATATTTGATGGTTCCAGAGAAGATGTGGATATTAAAGGAGCAAATAAGGTACAGCTTGGATTGAGTCTTATACAGGGTGATTTTAGTCTTGCTGTTGAAAATGCCGGCGGTGGCAATTTTTCATGGAATGAATTTGCCAAGCACTATGCAATACAAATGGCGATAAATGTGTTGGTACTTAATATTCTCGGTGCAGGTTTTCCTGGCTTGCTTGTTGTTGAAGTTGTACAGATTTGCATGGGTGCAAAAAAGAATAAGGATAAACTTCTGGATGGAATCGCCAACCAGCTTTTTCCCAAGATTGCCGAAGAGTTATTGAATAATAAAGAATTAATTACCGCCGATATTGAGAAGCAGTTTGAAACCTATAAATTAACTGTGACAAGGCAGTTGAAGGGCTTTATTGAAGAAGAAAAAAGCTTGCAGGAGAGAATTATTCGCGACAAGAAAAATGGTGCTGAGATAATGGAGAAAGAAATCGACCGAGAGCAGAAAATACTGGATCCTGTTTATAACAGATTAAATCTTGTATACTATGCTCTTTACAACAAAAATCTTGATCCTAGTCAGATTGAAAAGTTGGCAGCATCTGTCGGAAACATCGAAGTATAATCAATTACGGAGGTAAAATTATGGATTCCAGGCAATTTGATTTGGCATGGAATGCTATGTTCTATGATTTGATGGACAGCATTACCAGTGAGGTGGAAGCTTTGGGGAATATTTCAGTGGAAAGCGCTAATCACATGTACAAAAATTCCTGCGGTAGGTGGAATAATCCTGCCAGTCTTCAATATAGTTTCCTTTCGATTATCGAAAAGGAGTCTGCCGAAAAAAAAACATGTTTTCTTGAAAAATTAAATGCATTTTCCTTTGATCCGGTTCCTTTAAAAAAGGTAAGCACGCTGCCTTATATTGCAGGAACTGTTGTAGCTGCAATTGCAGGAGGCTTTATAGGCAGTATAATTCCTAAGCCAAAGCTTTTTGGTCATCTGATTGGACGTATACCGATTGTTATTATCTTAGCAATAGTCGTAGGCGGAGTTTTTGGAGGGCTATTAGTTACTGCTTTATCTAATAAAACGGCAGAGGCAAAAGAACAGCAGATTGACGGATACAGGAGACAATTGACAGTCTTGAAAAAGGATCTGGAGGAAATATGCTAATTAACTGAACAATTTAATTCTATGAATCCCCGGCTGCCCTATGAGGATGCCGGGGTTTTTGCGAATAACAACAGAGGTTGAATTCGATAGAGAACTTGATGTTAGGAGAAAGTTATGCCTTTAAAAATTATATCTAAGGAACGGGATATCTTAAACGTGGATGCCGACGTAAAATTTGTCAGTAATAGCGGCAGTAAAAAAAACAGTCTGGTGAAAATATCGAAAAGCTATGAGTTCGGGAAAAAATATATAATTAAAGCGAATTTTTATGCGGATAACCGCTATGTGACAAATGATATTACACAGCTAAGAACTTGTTATCAGGATGTTTTTTTGTTAGTTGTTGATTATGACTGCTCGTCTGTTTTACTACCTGTATTTGATCCGGGTATTAATGAAATCTCACGGGAAGATGCTTTAAAAATTGCACTCGAAACAATACGTGATTTCCTAGCAGTTTATGACATAATGGTTTATCTTTTAATTGAAGATTTTCCCCATAGAAAAAATAAAAATAGCAATTTGGATGAATATTTGCAGAAAAATTGGATTAAAGTGCTTGCTGATAACAGAGAACAGGAGCTGTCATTGAGCAGAGAACAAATTATATTGATGGAGTTTATAAATAGTTCTCTTTTTAAAACAGCTTCTGTGGTTCCGCCTAATGAAAATACGTCTTTAGATACACAGTATCGTCCTCTTTCGGATATACTCAGACATTTAGATGAGTCGTTTTCGAAACGGTTGTTAAGATTTATAGATGAAAAGAATTATACAGATGTGGAAGTTTATAAACGTGCAAATGTAGACAGAAGACTTTTTTCAAAAATACGAAAGGATAACGGATATACCCCTCGCAAAGGCACAGTTCTTGCCTTTGCGATTGCTTTACGTCTAAACCTAGCAGAAACCCAAAGTCTGCTTATGTCGGCAGGGTATATTTTGAGTAAAAGCAACAGACAGGATGTTATTTTGGAATATTTTATAAAGCAAAAAAGGTACGATATATTTGAAATTAATGAAGTTTTATTTGAATATGGAGAAAAAACATTAGGGGTTTAAGTCTGTCGCAAATAAACTTGTCAGAATTTTAAAGGGAGAAAATCTATTATGAGGGAAATATCAGATTTCACGGATAAAGCTTGTATCCAGAATTATACCAAACCGCACATTGAATTTAAAAACAAGTTTGATGGTTTGTATAAGAACAATAGCGGAATATTTCGTATCGGCGTTTGCGGGAAGTTTAAAAACGGCAAAACTTCTCTGATTAATGAAATTTTCGAAACTAATCTTCCGGTTCAGGCTATAACGGCAACAGGCACTGTGACAAAAATTTTCAGTGGAAAGGGTGCATGTGTTGAGCTTTCCGACGGAAGTAAAAAAGATGTTTCTGCGAAAGAAGTAAACAGATACATTCTTATTCATGAAAAGTCAATAGACAAAGTAGTGCGATCAGGCGTATCAGCAGTTTACATAGGTTGCAATTCCAAACTCTTAAAAGGAGGTAAGATTGAAATCTGGGATACTCCTGGTTTAGAAGATGATCCAGAATTGGCCCGTATATCTTTAGAAGCGCTCAATGACTGCGATATGGCTATTATGGTCTATGATGCTTCAAAGTTTGGCAGTCTAAACGAAAAGATGATGATAAGAAAGCTTTACAATCTTTTTGGCGGAAACGTTTTATTTGTTATAAACAGAATGGATACTTTGAATGGCGATGCAGAGATAGAAGATGTTAAAAATATGGCAGCCGTCCTGTTTAAAAATTGCAATAGCAGACTGTTTGGAAAATTTCCGGTATTTTTTACATCAGCTAATAAAGAAACATTAAAGATAAGCGAACTGAGAGATACGTTAAAAATAATAAGTGAAAACGAAAGTCTTCGGAAACACTGTAAAAATATTACTTTTACGGCCAAGGCAGTGACTATTCTTAAAGAGTGGGAGGAAAAACTTGAAGAAGACAGAGTGAAAGTAAACGAAAAGTTGGAAAAGCTTCAGAAAAGAGATCAGATAAAGAAGGAAGAGGAAGAGAGCAGAATTGAAGGAATGAAAAGAGAAAGACTTTTTTTATTGGAAAACCATCGTCGAGAGTTGTTAAGAAGAGCAGACGGTTCTATTATAAGTCGGATTGCAGATGCAAAAAACTGTACTAATGAAAAGGGAGACTGGGTAAGCAATTATTCTGATAATGCTAAGAAAATTATGCAGGAGAGTGTGAGTTTATACTTTAATGATATAAAAACAATAATTAACGAGGATTTTCCCGAAATTAATGGGAAATTAATTTACAACTTTCCGTCCCCTGAAAGTCTTCTCCAAAATATGACGTATCCGGTGTTTACGGCGGATAATACAAGTGGCATGCTGGCAGGGGCGGCAGCCGGTGCAGTGATAGGATCTGCCGTACCGGGTGTAGGAACTGTTGTCGGCGGCGTAATTGGTTTATTTGCCGGTGCTATAAGAGACGGCAATAAAGATGATAATGAAAAACGGAATTTTGAAAATACCTGTATCCCCTCTACCGTAACAAGATACAGAACAAGCTGTAAAGACACAATTGCTTCCCAGGCAAATATATACTGTAATCTTGCAAAAAAAGCTTTAGAAGAATATTATACACATTCTAAAAATAATATTCATTATATCGGAGTAGATACCGAAAATCTGAAAGAGATTTTAGATATATTTGACGTATATAAAAGAATTATAGATAAAGAAAGAACGAATATAGAAACCATATGAATAAATTTGTCGCTTTTGTAACGACCTAAGCTCCGAACCGTCTTGATATACTTTAGGCATACAAAAGCAAAGGCGGTGAAATTCATATGATAATCAACCTAACGGTTAAAGAGTTTGAAATGGAAAGATTGATGGAAATAGAAACCAGTTCAGATGCGGGCGTTGTATTTACTAAAATCAAAAACAACTGTTTATCAGTGCTGACAGAAGGATTGAGGTTGTTGCCAGAATCAATAAAAATCGGCATTGTAATGAAGCTGCTAAATAAGATGCAGTTTTTTATCTGTGATTATGTAAACGGTAAATTCAAGGAAAATAATATTTTGGCGGTATGTAAAAGCATAAAATTTACACCAGATGAAGAGGAGGAAAATAAAATGACAATTAAGATTGATCTGGATTCTGTGGACTATGATGAAATTGTAGCTGTGGCTTTGCCTATGGCATTGAATTATGTAAACAGCAAAGAGGAATTAAGGCCCGTACAGTCTGTTATAAACATCTTGGGCGACGATTTGGACATTATCATTAATAATATATTTTCATTGGTTGCGCCAGAGAAAAAAGATGAAATTGTAAAATCTTTTCTGGATGATTATCAAAATCAAATCATTGAAACAATCAATGCAAGACTTAATGGAATTATTAACCTGACTGATTATACAATAATTTTTTAAAGACACGGTCGGCGGATTCGATTCAATCTTATTTGGGTGAAAAGTGTGGGAAAAGTTTCCTAGCTAATGAAGTTTGACAAGAAGGGCGAGGGTGTAATGAGGATGAACAAACAACAAAAATACAGAAAGTCTGTCGATAAAGAGCTTGCGATTATAAAGAAACGGGAGGATGCCTTAAAAAAACGTAAGATGAAGGAGAAATCCGTACAATGGCAGCAATTGCTTACCTCTAAGGTGCCTGATAAGGTATATCAAAATCTTTTAAAAGCCTTCGCTAAAGCATTTTCCCTTATATTTGACAAGGGCGTTACGATTATAGAAAATACCTTTAATCAGGAAGAGATAGAAGATAATTACAGGATTAAAGAATACGCGTTTATGACAAAGGCTGACCGCAAATCTTTGCGAAATATAAAGGGCGGCGCGGGAAAAAACAATATAAAGAACATGGCGATTACAACGGTTGAGGGCATAGGCCTTGGTGCTCTTGGCATTGGCCTTCCGGACATCGTAATCTTTGTAGGTGTTCTTCTGAAAGGTATTTATGAGACAGCGCTTAATTACGGTTATGGCTATCAGTCGCAGGAAGAAAAGTATTTTATCTTGAAGATAATCGAGGTATCCATGCTTAAAGGCGAGGAATGGGTAGGCGGAAATGCGGAAGTTGATGAAATGATTGTCAAGGAGCTAAAAACAGAGCTTACACCGTCTGATATAAAGGATCAGATTGAACGGACGTCAAATGCACTTGCGGTCGACATGATATTGTTGAAATTTATCCAGGGACTTCCCATTGTTGGCGTTATAGGAGGTACAGGGAATCCCATTTATTATAACAAAGTGATGAAATATGCGGAGTTTAAATATCAAAAGAGACGGCTTCTGCAATTGTCAAATGATATTCTGGAGTGAGGCGTTTGAGATAGCTCAAAAGGAAAGAGCTTATTTATGGAGAAAAACGTGTGATAGATAAGGAGCGAATCGAGGATAATACGCTGATATTCAGAGGTACGGGTGAGCTTGATTGGCCGGAACCTTATGGTGGCATTGCTTTTCGCATAGAGAGAGCCTGTTTTGACAAAAGGTCACCGATTCTGTTTTTTGAGGCGGATTCGGCAATTGCATGTCCTGATCATGATGAAGATAAATTTGTTCAGAAGATTTACGAAAATTCAAGCGGTATTACAGATTTTAAAGTGATTAGAAACGAGAGCGGGAGCCGTTTAGAGTTTCGTCTGACAGATGCACCACAAGACTGTTTGATAGATTTGCAGGATGGTCGAGTCACAGCGGGTCTGTTTGGTGGATATGTTATACAAATTCCGATATGCGGTGAATTCGACTGTACATTTGGAGAGGTTACGGTATCTGGAGATATTATCTTGCATCGAGATTCGTTTTGCATGAAATAAATGATTGAGGAAAAGGATGTGTGACAATGGGAAAGATTGTTGTGATGGGCGGTTGTTTTAACTCCCCGACAGTGGCTCACAGGAAAACCATCTCGGAAAGATATTGATGAGGGTGCGGGAGGAACTGCAATGAGTGAGGAAAGAGTGCTTATGATCAGCTTGCTGCGGCTTATGTGCGAGGGCGTGCAAAAAAGCGAAGGTTTTAAGAGAAGGAAAAGAGATAACAGGAGACAAAAAAAGCATGCTTCCTTGTACAGTATAATTAATATATGTAAGGAAGCATGCCCGAAGTCTGATAGATTTTAAAGCGATTTCAGTTTTTCCTGATAAGCTGCCTGATCCTCTACGGGGATGCCGATGGCCTGCATGGCCTGTTCCGCGGTTAATTTAAGATTATGCATAAGCTCCTGGATGCTTTCTAGCTTTGCACTCATCTCGCCATTACGGAAACCGGCAGCTTCACCACTGCGGAAACCGGTAGCTTTGCCCGCGGCTTCGCCATCGTGATAACCCTTGATGATTCCTTCACGGTAGATGGTCTTTGCCTCATATTCAAGTACAGTTCCTCCCATGACGCTTTTCACTCCTTCCATAATAGTATCATATCCAGATACAAGATTTTTGATAACTTTATCAGACATGTTTAAAAGAGTTTTACAATAGTAGAGATCCAGTTTCTTTTGAGTGACTAATTCTTCAAGATGGTTAACAATGACAGAGAGCTCCTCTTTTAACTGTTCCAGTTTGCCGGGACTGCGCTCCAGTTCCTCCAACTGGCTCTTACCTTCGTAATGAAAGATGTAAAATGGGATCAGAAATAACAGATTCTTTTCGAAAATCTCATCCAGGCTGTAGTCCTTGATTTTAGTGATCAAAACATCAAAGGAAACCGTTCCGCCTGGAGTAGTTATCTCAATCTGTAACTTATCCGGTGTAGAATGATAGCTTCGGAGATAAAGGATGGCTGAATGAGGTATCGTAACCTTTAATGTGTCCTGTACGATTTCTCCTTCATCCAGTGCAATCTGTGTCGCGTATTCAAAAATTCGAATAAGCATGCTACTGTCAGGCTGTGTCTGGCACTCAAAAAGGTAATGCTTTACAGTATCGGCCAAAATCGTAAGACTGCTGTCCGTGATTCTCTTAACCTCATTCCCATCCTGTTGGTTCAGAAAATGTTCATTAGGAGAAGGAATCATTGGTTCTTCCCCGGTATAATGTTCTCCGAAGATTTCATTGAGGAGTGGAAAGAGAAGAGGCCTGCAGTCGTTTATCAGAGTACGAAACACGTCATCATATGGTGTATTATCCTTTTTCGTGGATCTTTTATCATTAGCAGAGGACTCATGATCAGCATAAGAAGCCAATGGGTTCACCGCCCTTCCGTATGATATAAGAACATGTTATCACAGTTATGAATCAAAACTATGCGTGAAACATAACATGTAGATTACTTATTTTAGATTACCACAGATTGAAATTATAATCAACTGTAAATAATCACAAATTATGGAAAATAAATTGCGCTGCATATTTCGTTATACCAAGATTATTCAGCAACGAAGATATAGGCCATGAGTTTAATAATTGCATTTACTGCGGAGGCATTTCATTCAAATACTCCTCTTAAGGAATGCGTGTACACAGTAGGGAGAAAGCAGTTTAAAGGTGATGAACCTGTAAGGGGAGAAGCTATTGAAGTGCTGACAGATGGCAACGAGTACTATATTTCGATTAAGCAGGACCGCTTTGGTGATAAAATTATGTATGAGCATGTGACGCTTCCGATATTTGACAGTGGGGACCGTGAATGGGGCAGTTATCGGAAATATGCACTGATTTATGACGGTAAAGACATTGATGTTATTTCGTTTAGTGGCGGGTATAGAATCGCACAGATTGATGTGTATAGAAAACTGATATCAGGAGATGAATCGTTTAAGCAGTATTTTGAAAAGCTGAATTATCCTGCAAGTGCTTCGGACAGTAGTAAATGGATTGAGGGAGGTAGCATATGAACAGAGTCCGTAACTTGGCTGGATAGATAGAGACAGGCTGCAGAAAACGCAATGATGACGAAGTAAATGATCATTTTATTATGGTCGCCACATTAAAATAACAATTATGAAAGGGGATTTTATTATGAAGGATAATTTAACAGAAATGGTATTTATATTGGATCGGAGCGGCTCCATGGCGCACTTGACGGAAGACACGATTGGCGGATTCAACGCAATGATTGAAAAGCAAAAATCCGAGCCAGGGGAAGCTGTTGTGACAACGGTACTTTTTGAAAACAGGTACGAGATTTTTCATGACCATCTGCCGCTGCAGGAATTGAACCCGCTGACAAACAAAGAATATTTTGCCCTGGGAACCACAGCTTTGCTGGATGCAGTCGGGATAACAATTAACACGGTAGGCGCAAGACTGAATGATACGCCAGAAGAAGAACGTCCCGGAAAAGTAATCATTGTTATTACAACCGATGGACTGGAAAATGCGAGTCATGAATACACGAGAACACAGATTAAGGACATGATTACCCATCAGCAGGATAAGTACAGTTGGAATTTCGTGTTTCTTGGAGCCAATATGGATGCTGTAAAAGAGGCGTCGTCCATTGGCATTCAAGCTGACTTTGCTCGCAATTATACAGCAAGCGCGGCGGGCACCGCAAATCTGTTTGCAGGTGTCAGCGCTTCAATGGAAGTGATGCGATCGTCGCAATTTGACCGAAAGAAAAAGAATAAGAGCTATAAGGAGGCTATGGAAGCTCTCGATAAAGCGGAAGGAAAAGATGAAATATAAATATACGAACCTGCTATACAAGTTTGTATATAATAGGGAGGAGTGTTAAGATATATATGGAAAGAATATATGAATCATCACAAGCAGATAGAATCAGAGGTTCTTTGATCGGTGGGGCGGCTGGCGATGCACTCGGCTATCCGGTGGAGTTTATGAGTGCGGCTGAGATTTTCCATCAATACGGGCGAGATGGAATTACTTCCTATGAATTGAGCGGGAATGCCCATCTTGCACGGGTTTCCGATGATACGCAGATGACCTTATTTACCGCAAATGGAATCCTCTTTGCGCATACACGAGGATGCCTGCGCGGAATCGGTGGCACTCCGAGCGATTATATGATGCAATTCTACCAGAATTGGCTTCTGACGCAGGAGATGAACTATTCGGCATATCAGATTCTGGAACAGCAGATAGAAGCGAAAAAGGAAAGGGGTTTTTTTACCATGAACCGGGTTTCCCGGATTGTAGGTCGTGGCTCATGGATGTGCCAGAGCTGTTTCGCAGGCGTGCACCGGGCAACACCTGTCTGTCATCCTTACGGATGGCAAGGAACCATGAATATCGGGAAGGGATGGAGCCTCCATTCAACAACAGCAGAGGGTGTGGCGGCGTCATGCGCATTGCCCCGCTTGGGCTGCATTATAGCAAAGGATTTTCAATAGAGGATCTGGACAGGGAAGGCGCTGCGATTGCAAAAATCACGCATGGGAACCCACTTGGATATATGCCGGCAGCGGTTATGACGCATATCCTGAATCGAATTGTATATCATACGACATCCTTAAAAGATATTATGATAGAGGCGCGTGATACGGCGGTATCCATTTTCGAGGGTGACAGTCATATGGAAGAACTGACAGGCATAATTGACCTGGCAATAGCCTTATCGGAAAATGATGCGGACGATTTGACCAATATCCAGAAAATCGGTGAGGGATGGACAGGGGAAGAAGCACTGGCCATTGCCATTTATTGCAGCCTGCGCCATGCGGACGATTTTTCAGATGGTATCATTGCAGCAGTAAACCACAGCGGAGACAGCGATTCGACAGGTTCTGTCACAGGCAATATCCTTGGAGCATGGCTTGGATATGATCAGATAGAAGATAAATGGAAAGAGAATCTGGAACTTTCCGATGTGATTCTGGAAATGGCGGACGATTTATACGAGGGAGATCGATATAATAGTTACTACGAATTGGAGCGAGATGAGGACTGGATGCGGAAATATGCGTATGGATGTTGGAAGGGTTAGTTTATTCATCAAAAAAGAAAGTAATTTTTACAGGCGGGACAGATTCCGGCGGTTGTGGGAACTCTTTGGTGTCCGGATTCTGCGAGAGATGGATGGCGATTATGGGGAATAATGTGCGGGAGGAACTGAAATGAGTGAAGAAAGATACTATAACCGGCTTGCCGCGGCATATGTGCGAGGACACGCAATGAAAACCGGAATACCGCAGCTGACGAATGCATTAATGGGTGCGCCATTAGTTGATTTAAGCGACATGCAAATGGCGCAAATAATAGACGCGGGACGCAGGGCAGACCTTAAGATTTACAGATTTAAAACGACACACGGTGAAATGCCCAGAATTAAGAAGGTACTGGGATTCCTTAAAAGTATCGGCTTCGAGACATTGTTGGATGTGGGAAGTGGGCGAGGCGTGTTTTTGCTTCCTTTTTTAGCGGAATTTCCATGGGTTGCGGTAACTTCGGTGGATATTCTGCCCCACCGTGTTGGTTTTATAAATGAGATTGCCGCCGGAGGAATCACAACTTTAACAGCAATCGAAGCAGACATTTGCAATCAGCCTCTGCCAGAGAAAAGCGTGGATGTCGTAACCATGCTTGAGGTATTAGAGCATATTCCAGACGTGGAAGCGGCGGTAAACTCCGCCGTAAGGATTGCGAGAAAGCATATTGTGGTGTCGGTACCGTCCAAGCTGGATGACAATCCAGAGCATATCCATCTGCTGACAAGGGACAGGCTCTCAGAACTGTTTACGGGCGCTGGCGGCAGGAAGATTAACTTTGACGGAGTGAATGGGCATCTGATGATGATTGCCACGCTGAATTGAAATCTGTGAAGTATTTCGTGATGGTAAATGGATAAGACTGAGCTGTTCGAATCATAAGGCAGGTGAATACCATGAATGATAACTGGACCACCCTCACAGATGCGATACCGGGACCACCGGATTGGGAGATCCATTGGGAAAATATAATGAAGACTTTGCTGGCATCCTATCTTGTACAGATGTCAGAGATCCCGCAAAATCCATTTTGGCACGGAGAGGGTGATGTGCTGACACACACAAAGATGGTGTGCGGGCAGTTAGCACAGGATACGGAGTTTCGCGAACTTGAAAAAAAGAAGCGGGAGATTCTGTTTGTCGCCGCGCTTATGCACGATATTGGCAAAATTCCATGCACAAGGTTGGAAGACGGTACATGGAAATCCCCTAACCATACGATTGTCGGGTCGAAAAAGGCAAGGGAGATCCTGTGGAGGGAGTTTTCGCTTGCCGGAACGCGGGAAGAGCAGGAACTGCGTGAGTGCATATGTAATCTGATTCGTTTTCATTCGGTGCCGGTGCATATTGTAGAACAAAAATCTCCGGAACTGCGGCTGTATCAGATTGCCGCGCAAGGGGAACTGATTCCGAGCTTTTCCCTGTACCTGCTGTCCATCCTGGTCAGGGCAGACCTGAAGGGCAGAGTATGTGATACCATGACGGAATCGCTGGATTCCATGGAGCTATGTTTTTCATTGGCAGAGGAAGAAGATATCTTATATCATCCCGGCGTCTTCCCATCCGAAGTGACGAAGCATGCGTTTTTCTCTGGAAGAAATGTCTGGAAAGAGCAGGACATTTATGATGACACATGGGGCGAGGTGATTTTAATGTCCGGTCTGCCGGGAACAGGAAAGGACACATGGATCAGTGAACATTACGGCGGCATTCCTATGATATCCCTGGATGGCATCCGAAACGAAATGCACATTTCACCTACTGATAATCAGGGGCGGGTGATACAGGAGGCGAGGGAAAGAGCAAAAATGTTTCTTCGCAAACGACAGCCGTTTGTGTGGAATGCGACAAATCTTTCGCCTATGGTCAGAAGAAAGCAACAGTCACTTTTTGAGGCATATCATGCAAGGACAAAAGTCGTTTTTCTGGAGACGGCATGGGAAACAAACATTGCAAGAAATGACGGCCGAAACGATGTGGTTCCCATACAGGCAATCGTTCACATGATGAAAAATCTTGAGTTGCCGGAGAGGGTGGAAGCAAGGGCGGTAGAGTGGCACTGTGTATAATCTGGGATTCTTTTACGCACGGGGAAAAGCTGAAATAGCGCCAGTGTCTGAGCACATAGGAAAAGGATCCCTTTACGCACAGAGGGAAAAGCTGAAATAGCGCGAGTGCCTGAGTGTATGGGAAAGGAATCCCTTTATGCAAAAGGGAAAAGTGGGAATAGCGTGAGTGTCTAAGTACATGGGAAGAGGCTCTCTTTACACACAGGAAAAAGCGCAGAACAGAGTTATTTAGAGAAAATATTTGACATAAGTCGATCGCAATCTCATTGGATTTGGACAATGGGTAGTTCACAATATTTGATGGGAAAGATAAACATATGGGTTTTGAAATAAGAAAATATCCCAGAACACCTCATTTGAAAGGCTCACATCTGCAGCCAGGTGATGAGGATTTATCGCAGATTCCCTTTTCCGGTATCGCGGGAAGGAATCTGGTAATTGAAGAGAAAATAGACGGAGCCAATTCCGCGATTTCATTTGATGAAAACGGCTCCATGCTCTTGCAAAGCCGAGGTCATTACTTGACAGGTGGCTATAGAGAACGCCATTATAACCTGATGAAACAGTGGGCAAGCGTACACGAACGCCATTTTTATGAAGTGTTGGGCAGACGGTATATCATGTACGGTGAATGGATGTACGCGAAACACAGTATTTTTTATGATGTGCTTCCACATTGCTTTATGGAGTTCGATATCTTTGACCGCAGCGAGGGCATTTTTTTAGATACGGCCGCCAGGCGGAATATTACAGAAAAACTTCCGATTAAGTCCGTTCCGGTAATAAAATCAGGAGTGTTTTATAATAAAGATGATTTATTGAAGCTGCTCGGTGTGTCAAATTACATAAGCGATAATCACATGGAACATCTTAAAGCAGAAGCTCAAAAAAAGGGGCTGAATGTGGATCGCGTCCGTGGAGAAACAGATAACTCCAAACTTATGGAGGGATTGTATATCAAGGTGGAAGAGAATGGCTGTGTTATTGACCGCCTGAAATATGTTAGGGCGTCCTTTCTGCAGGATATTATGGGATCAGAGACGCACTGGCTTGACAGGCCAATTGTACCGAACCTGCTGTCATGCGATATGAAGGAGCTGTTTGAATGAAAATCCTAACCGCCACCTCATGAATAGTAGTGTACTTTCGGAAATTCAATGGTATTGAGTTTCCGAGAATACACGCAATGACAAAGAGGTGATTGTCACAATAAGGAAAACGGTGGATGCCAGTCCCGAACTTCGTAGTAAGAAAGCACTCATTGAAGCTTTTATTGCCAAAGCTAATGAAGTTGATGATGTCATTGGTGGATGATACTAAAAAGTATAAACGAATTATGAATATTTACTATATAAGGGGTAAACTATTATGGGGAACGTAATTAATTTTGATGCGGAAAAAAATAGGGAAAAAGATCATGGGAAGCCTCTTGATTATGAAGAGTTGAGTTATTATAAAAAGCTTTTAGAGGTAAAAGCAAATCTCTTGGATGAATTGTTTTCGCTAATGGAAGAAATGCTCCAAGGATATGGTTATGATCCTGGAAGGTTTTCTCTGGATAAAGAATCGGCATATATATATTTGAATACCAATATGCTTAAATTTGAGTATGAAGGGGAGGACTTATCTATTATGTATGATGCTTGCGTGGATGGGGTGTCATATAAGGCATGTGCATGGGCTACCCATAATGATCATATGTTAGAACTGAAAGCAGATCTCTACAAGAAAGACGGCGAGGAATGGTTATTAAAAGACGGCGAGGAATGGTTATCATATAATGGAATATCGTGGGAAAAAAGATAGCAATGAGATTTTTTCTAAGAAAAATTGGTGGCATCGCAGTAATAAAGCGGTGCCACTTTGATAGTTTTAAAGCGATTTCAGTTTTTCCTGATAAGCTGCCTGATCCTCTACGGGGATGCCGATGGCCTGCATGGCCTGTTCCGCGGTTAATTTAAGATTATGCATAAGCTCCTGGATGCTTTCTAGCTTTGCACTCATCTCGCCATTACGGAAACCGGCAGCTTCACCACTGCGGAAACCGGTAGCTTTGCCCGCGGCTTCGCCATCGTGATAACCCTTGATGATTCCTTCACGGTAGATGGTCTTTGCCTCATATTCAAGTACAGTTCCTCCCAT
>JAJQDO010000130.1 GCA_021202175.1 Clostridiales bacterium
CTTTATGATAAGCTAAAAGGGGGAGAAAGCCTGTTTTACAGCTTTCGGGCGGGATTGGGAATTAATTTTCTATCATTATTTTCCTATTATCTGTCAAGTCCTCTGAATCTTTTTATTTTGTTGTTTAAAAAGACGCAGCTTAACATGGCGGTCAGTATGTTGATCGTGCTGAAGATCGCATTGTCGGGGTTGATGGCGGGGATTTATTTCTCCTCGAAAACGAAAGAGCCGGGGATGACGGTTCTGGCCTGTGCGATGGCTTATGCGTTAAACAGCTATATGGTAGGTTATTGTTGGAATGTCATGTGGCTGGACGCTCTCATGATCTTTCCGATTGTAATCATGGGGATTGAGCGGCTTATTGAGAAACAGGACGGCAGATTGTACGGGGCGGCGTTATTTTATGCTCTGTACTGCAATTATTATATTGCCTTTATGATATGTATTTTTGCGGTCATCTGGTATATTTTTTATTCTTTCAGGAGTTTTCGGCAGTTCTTCTTCCGGGGCGTTGCCTTTGCTTTTTACTCTTTTCTGGCGGCGGGGATGGCGGCAGTTCTTCTGATACCGGCCTATCTGGGACTGACGGAGACAGATGCGGGTAGCGAGGTGATCATGCCGATACATGAATGGCTGACCGGTTTTGCAGATCTGATCACCAGACAGTTCGACATGGCTTATCCTATCAGCCATGATAATTTTGATGGGAATGCCAATCTTTATATCGGGGTGTTTGCCGTTTTTGCTGTTGTGTTATATTTCCTTAATAAAGAGATTAAGTTGGGCGATAAAATAAAAAAAGGTCTTTTGCTGGTCTTCTTTTATGTCAGTTTCAGTGAGACGATCTTAAATTTTATCTGGCATGGTTTCCATGATCAGTATGGCATACCAAACCGATTTTCCTTTTTGTATGGATTCGTGCTGCTTTCCATGTTGTTTGAAGTTCTGGAGCATAAGGACAGCATACGTAATTGGCATGTAGTTCTTGGGTGTATTTTTGGCGTGGGCATGCTCTACATCAGCAGAACGTATGCGGAAACTCCGCTTGATGACGGGATGTACGGTGTTGCCGGACTTCTCATGCTTTTCTATGGATTTGTGCTTTTGGTCATGAGTTTTGATAAAAGGCACAGAAAATGGTATGTCAGAGTGTTCAGTCTGGCTGCTGTTATCGAGCTTTGCGTGACGGCCGTCCTGGGATTTGATTATAACGGTCAGATTAGCGTGTCGAAATTTTTCTCTGATACAGACGATATGGAGGAGGCAGTGGACACCCTTTCTGATGGTACATTTTATCGGAGCGAGCTGGCTGACGGCAAGATGGTGGATGAAAATGCGTGGTATCGGTTGAATGCTGTGGGACTTTTCGGCTCCACCGCTTCCGATGATATGGTCACGATCATGGATTCTCTGGGATTTTACACCGGATGTAATGAGTATCTTTATGAAGGAGCCACTCCGGTGACGAACCTGCTCCTGGGCGTGAAATACATTTACTATCATCCGGAGGATACTCTGAATACGGATTTTACCTATGCGGGCACTTTTGGAGACATCGATGTTTATGAGAATCCGACGGAAGGTTTATCCATCGGCTATATGATGAGTACGGACATCGAGGACTGGTATTATCTGAGTGCCTATCCTTTCCGGGTTCTGAATGAATTATGCGAATGCGGATATGATATCTATGACATATTTGATACGATAGAAATCACGGATCCGGTCACCAATGGCTGTACCGTTTCTCAAACCAATGATGGCGAATATTATTTTGAATACGAGACGGCGTCCCAGGACAATATGATTTTCACGATTCCGGTGGTGGATGACCTGGATAACCTGTACATTTTCTATGACGGAACGCAGGTGGACAACGCGCAGATTGCCATCGACGGTGTCATTACGCAGCAGGGAGACATCGATGGGTATATGTTGCCAATCGGCGCTGTGGAAGCGGGAAGCACGATTACGGTCAGCTTTAAGCTGAAAGGGGAGACGGAGTCAGGCTATGTGCGTCTTTCTGCTGCGAATTTTGACGAGATGCTCTATGAAGAGCTGGCGGATGTGATGACGTCTCAGGCTTTTGAGATTACAGAAATGACTTCTGACGCTATCTCCGGGACGGTGACGGCCGGAGAAGATCAGACCCTGTTCCTTTCTATCCCCTATGATACCGGCTGGAAGATTCGTGTGGACGGAGAATCAGTGGAAGCGGAGGCCATCGGCGACGCATTCTTATCCATCCCTCTTTCCGAAGGAGAACATACGATAACGATGCACTATGTCCCCAACGGATTTTCCGTCGGCTGGAAACTATCTTTGCTGTGCTTTATCATTTATATTGGTATCTGTATATTCTCTCCGGCTATTCGCCGCCGGCGAGAAGCGAGGGCAGCATTACAGGTAGAAAAAGAAGAAGCGCTTCGACAAAAGGCCCTGGAAGAACAGGAAGAAGCTCTGCAGCGGGAAAGGCAGGAACAAGAGAGGGTTTTCTGGGAAGAAGTGCAAAGAAGCAGGGAAGAGATACGGCAAAAGATTCGAAAAAATGAGGAAATCACGGATGATGATACGTGATGGAGAATATGATAATATAACAGTGGATCGTGGCATCGTATGGACGAGGGGGAATGGTGAATGAAAAGAAAAATACTGATGTTTTCCATAGCGGGAATGGCTGGCATCCTGGCCGGTCAGGTGAATGTTTTGGCGGACGGAGTGGAACAACCATATTTATCTTTGGGAGCTGATCTGACGTCGGAAGAGAAAACGACGGTATTGCGTCTCCTTGGAGTGGATGAAGATGATTTGGATGATTACATGGTAGTGGAAGTCACCAACGCCGATGAACATCAATATCTGGACGATTATTTGAGTTCTTCTGTGATAGGGACCAGAGCACTCTCCTCTGTGCTGATAGAAAAGACCAATGAAGGTGACGGTATCAATGTGACCACCTATAATATCACGTATTGTACAGAAGGCATGTACGAAAATGCATTGACGACCGCCGGCATTTCCGATGCGGATGTGACCGTAGCCGGACCATTTAATATTACCGGCACTGCAGCTCTTGTCGGGGCGATGAATGCTTACGAGGAGATGACAGGCGACGAGATCAGCGAGGAAAGCAAAGACGCGGCGACCAACGAATTGGTCGTTACCAGCGACCTGGCAGAGGAACTGGAGGATTCCGACCTGGCAGAACAGTTCCTGGCTCTTGTCAAGGAAGAAGTGGTGGATGCGGACATCGAGGATACAGAAGACATAGAGGAGATTATCGCGGATTGTGAGGAGAAGCTTGAAGTGGAACTCACAGACGAGCAGAAACAGCAGATTACAGAGCTGATGGAAAAAATCAGTAATCTGGATCTGGACGTCAATGAGTTGAAAGAACAGGCGGCCAACATTTACAATGAGCTGAAAAAACTGAATTTGAATACAGAAGGGATATGGGCACAGATTAAGTCCTTTATTTCCGGAATTTTAAGTAAGCTCGGGCTGTAAAATGCCGGGATTGACAGCGAAACTGTAGTTGTCAGATCACTGGCGTAATTTGCAGCAGATTGATTGCAAAGGCAAGTATGGCACCTGGGACTCCTAAAAAAGCAGACAGGCCGATTGTGACGAGATTGATTCCCAGATTGGTGGCAATTCCTCGCACAGCGCAAAAACTATTAAACAGATAGATATAAGAAAGACCCCCGACACTGCGAACCATGAAGGAGAGCAGAGTCGCAGGTCTTTTTTTGATGGTGATAATAAGATATATCAGAAGAGATGAGAGTACGATGAGCAGAATCATCTGGTTTTGGTTCATGGAAAACTCCTTTTTTTACAGTTTATGCATGGTAACAGGATAATATGATTTCACTGTTTTGCCGATTGGACTTTACAGAATTAACTTATCTTAATCTGAATCATTATAAATTTTGTTTTTGGAAAATGGAATTGTCTTTTGTGATACCTTTTTTTATAATAAAAAACAAAAATAAATGTATCGGATAACGAATCATATCAGGTAATCTTGTCCTGATCACATGACTATCTTGTGTTTGAGAGTATTTACAGGAAGGCAGGACGTTTATGAATATATTTGAAATTTTAGGGCCGGTAATGGTAGGACCATCCAGTTCCCACACAGCAGGCGCAGTACGTATTGGCCTGGTGACAAGAAAGCTGCTGGCACAGAAACCCGTGCGGGCTCAGATCGGAATGTATGGTTCCTTTTTGGCTACAGGAAAAGGGCATGGCACTGATAAAGCATTGGTTGCCGGATTACTGGGTATGCATCCAGATAACATCCAGATACCGGATAGCTTTGTTTTGGCGAGAAAGGCAGGACTGGAGTTTTCATTTACAGAGGCGAACTTAAGAGATGCCCATCCCAACACGGCCCTTGTGGAGGTAGAGGGTGAACAGGGAAGAAAGCTGACTGTTCAGGCTTCATCCCTGGGCGGCGGAAGAATTATGATTAATCGCCTGGATGATATCGATGTGAACTGTACCTGTGAGACGCCGACATTGATCGTTCATAACATGGACCAGCCGGGACATGTTTCGGAAGTGACGTCAATGCTTGCCCATAAATCTGTGAATATAGCCAATATGTCTCTTTACAGAGATAGACGCGGCGGCAAGGCCGTCATGGTCATTGAGACAGATCAGCCCATTCCGGAGGAATCTCTCAAATGGCTGGAGCGTCTGGAGGGAGTCATTAAAGTGACCTATATCAATGTGGGAGGAGAGATATAAGATGGCATTTGCAAGTCTGGATGAAGTAATTCATTTATGTGAAGAACAAAAACAACCTTTTTGGAAAATCATCTTACAGGATGATATGAATGAAAGAAATGTGACACAGGAAGCATCTTTTATACAGATGAAAATATTATGGGAAGATATGCTCCGTGCCGCGTCCCTTTATGACAAGAATTTGAAATCGAACAGTGGTCTTGTGGGGCAAAATGGCGGCAGGATGGAGGAATATGTAAAAAACGGGGATACTCTTTGTGGCTCGTTCATGGGAAAGGTTATCGCTACCGCTCTTCAGGTGGGCGAGTCAAATGCCTGTATGAAACGTATCGTCGCGGCTCCGACGGCAGGAGCATGCGGTGTTCTTCCGGCGGTTCTTGTCCCTTATTATGAAGAAAAGAGTCTACCAGATGAGCAGCTGGTTCAAGCTCTTTATACAGCGGCGGGTATCGGTCAGGTCATTGCGTTGCGGGCATATATCGCAGGAGCTTCCGGGGGATGTCAGGCGGAGATCGGAACGGCCAGTGCCATGGCGGCAGGAGCCATCGTGCAGCTTAAAGGAGGAACGGCAGAGCAGATTGCTCATGCTGCTGCCATGGCTATGAAAAATCTGTTAGGCCTGGTTTGTGATCCGGTGGCCGGACTGGTAGAGGTCCCCTGTGTGAAAAGAAATGTTGTAGGAGCAGTGAATGCTCTGAGTGCAGCAGATATGGCTCTTGCCGGGATTAAAAGCTATATCCCGCCAGATCAGGTTTTTGATGCCATGAAAGATGTCGGGGATCATATGGCGTCAGAATTAAAAGAGACAGGAAAAGGTGGGCTTGCCGTTACCCCGACGGGCAGAGAGGTGACTATTTTTTAAAGTGAGGTTTTTATCTTAAACTATATCAGTTTTTTTATTTGTGTGGCTTTTATCATTAAATCGTATGTGTGCAGAGCTTGTGTGTTTTTCGCTCCGCACACATACGATTTTTCACTTTTTATAGTCGTGGCTAAAGTATCAGCGTTATTTTCTCTTTTCCGTTTTTCAGGAAGATCATTCCGTTAATGAAAGTTTTCGCAATTGTATGTATTATTTTGATAATGTAAATTATTTACAAAAAATCAAAAAAATAGGTAGACATAAAATGGGAAACGTGTTATATTATGGCAGGGTTAACAAATGGATGGTTGCAGTGAGGAGGATGCGGTATGTTTACGATTGCGATAGGGGAGGATAGTGAGTATGGTCAGCGGTTGAGGAAATATCTGGAGGCGCACTGGTCGGAACCTCTCCGGATTTTCAGCTTTACCAGTCCGGAGACACTTTTGGAGTGTAAGGATGATGTAGATTGTTATTTGCTGGGAGAATCTTTTTATGCGAAGCTGACCGAAGCCGGGGAGGGTAATGGTTTCCCTGCGTTTCAGGACAGGACGATTTTACTTTCTGATACGGAAGGCGGTGATGAGGAGGATGATGCGGCAGACGATGTGAACAGATTTTGCAGGTATCATGCGCCGATCGAACTGCTTGATATGCTTCGGGGGATGAAGCATGTGACTGGTATACTTTCGGATAAAGGGAGGAATCTTTATACTGTGACAGCAGTTTACTCTCCGATATATGATTCCGAGTTGAAACGGATTGCTTCCCAGTTTATGAAGCAGGGTGATTTATATCTTGGGATGGAAGATGTCGGGAATTTTGACAGGAATAATGGTCATATGGGAGATCTGTGTTATTACATTGGACTGGGAGATGAGGACATTTTTGCCAGAGTGAAAGAGTCTGCCAGAGAAGAGGATGGAGTCTTGTTCGTGGATTCGCCGGATTTATATTATGATCTTCTGGAGATTAGTGTAGAAGAATATCGGCAGTTTTTTTGTGAACTGAAAGAGGGGGAATGCTGCAGGAATATTTATGTAGGTCTCGGATCAGGCGTGCTTGCTCATATATATCCGCATGCCGTGTTTGATCATTTTATTTTGATTGATTCCAAAGAGAATCAAAGACTGCAGGCCGCGTGTGATTATTTTGAAAGGACGGTTCAGTCAGGAGTGAAGCTTTTTACCGCACATTTTGAGAGACGGTACCGGGAGGATATTCTATATGAAGCAGTTCAATAAACAGAAGCTTCGCAGGGAAGTGTTGGAGCAGATGGATGGATATGCTGAAGCGACAGATGAAGATATATACCGCCAGATTGACAGGGTTATCCTGAAGGAAGGACGCAGTCAGTATGGCACTTTGCTGGAAAAAAGAGATTTGAGGGAACTGCTGTTTTACTCTATAAGAGGATTTGGCGTACTGGAAGATTATCTTAGAGATGATAGTGTGACGGAGATTATGGTGGTGGGTGCGTCAAAGATATTTATCGAGCAGAATGGCAAGTTAAAGAGAACGGATTCCTTTTTTTCAGATGATGAAGAAGTCTATCGGCTGGTCGATCAGATGGTCGCGCCATTGAATCGTATGGTGAATGAATCGGAACCAATCGTGGATGGAAGATTACCGGATAGTTCCCGACTTCATGTGGTTTTGCCGCCAGTGTCCCTGGAGGGACCGGTTCTGACGATTCGAAAGTTTCAAAAAGGCGGGATGACCATGGGCCGATTGATATCCTATGGTGAATTTCCTCCAGAACTGGCCGATATTTTATCATGCCTGGTACGCGGTAGGTATAGTTTGCTGATCAGTGGAGCGACGAACTCCGGTAAGTCTTCTCTTCTTAATGCTTTGGCTGAATATATCATGCCGGATGAGCGGATTATCACCATAGAAGATTCCGCGGAGTTGCAGTTTTTCCATGTGGATAATCTCGTTCGCCTTGAGACGCGTAACGCCAATACAGAAGGGTTGAATGAGATTACTATGAATGACCTGATTAAGGCGAGTCTTCGTATGCGCCCGAATCGGATTATCGTCGGCGAGGTGCGAGGAGCAGAAGCCGTGTCTATGTTACAGGCAGTATCAACCGGTCACAGTGGGTCCTTTAGTTCTATTCACAGTAATTCTTGCAGAGATGCGCTGCGCAGATTGGAGACGATGGTTCTCATGGGCATGGATATTCCGTTGCGTGCTGTGCAGGGACTGATTGCTTCTTCTATGGATATTCTGATTCATTTGGGAAGACTGCCGTCAGGGAAGAGAAAGTTGTTCGAGATCTGTGAAGTGCTCGGATTTGACGGTGTGGAATATCAGCTGAATCCATTGTTCCAATATGAGATGGGTGAGAAAGATGAGGAAGGTAAGTTAGTATTGAAAGAGCCACTTATCCATGTGGGCCGATTAAAGAATTATGGTCAGCTGGAACTGTATAATCAGGCGATGGAGGTGCTTTATGAACATCAGAAGACCTGAGAGCCTGCACAAAAAGAGAAAAGAAAAGAAGAATAATAAGTTGATGACGAAAAATCGGAATCCTTTTAAAACGGGAAAGGATTATATTTCGGAAAACATACTAACGTCCGGAATGTCGGGACTGGATGGGACAGAGGCTAAAGATACTGGAAGAAGAGCGCGAAGATTAAAAACTATTTACTGGAGACAGGTATTGTTATCTGTATTGATCAGTGAAGGGGTTATTCTGGCTTTGGCACTGTTATGCTATAACAATCTGAGATGGGTGATTCCACTGCAGATTCTGGTGGTTCCGATTTATCGTATTTTAGACGGTCGGGAGCGAAATCAGAAGAAAAAACAGTATCTCTATGGATTTCGGGAGGTACTGCAGTCTCTGATCACTTCGTTACAGGCTGGGTATTCTCTGGAGAATTCCAGCAGGCTGTCCCTTGAGGAGATGATGGGGTTATATCCTTCCGGGAAAAACCCCACTGTAGAACAGATGCGGAAGATTGTACGGGGAATTGAGCTTCATTGTTCTGTAGAACAGTTATATATGCAGTATGCACAGGAGACGCAGGTGGAAGAGATTTATGAATTCGCCGTTGTGTTAAATATCGTTAGAAATACCGGAGGGAACGTGGTAGAGATTTTGAAAAACACTATGGAACATCTCCAGAGTAAGATGGATGCTGCGGAAGAACTTGAAGTTAGTCTGAGCGGCCGCATTTATGAGAAAAATATAATGTTGCTGATGCCTTTTGGCATACTTTTATATCTGCGGCTGACGAATCCGGTATATATATCCGCATTGTACAGCAGTATTGGCGGGAATATAATGATGACCGCTGTGATTGGTATTGTTTTGGTTTGCTTTTTCTGGACGGAAAAGATTATGACCATTCATTTTTGAAGGAGATGTCGAAAATGCAGTGTGCTGTAAGAATGACCTGTTCGATTATATTCCTGACGAAGCAGGCAGTGATATTTATTTGAGGTGATATGAAAAATAAATTATTAAATCTGATGCAAAAGCCGGTCAAGCTGATCATCAACAGGCTTCCGGCAAGATGGAGAGAGAATCTGATTTCTGGGATTCGGATGAGGATGAAGAACGTTTATGCGGAATCCAGAGAACAGATTGACCAAAGAGTGAATCTTTTCCTCCTTCAGGAAGGTATGCTGATTTTCTGGGGTATCCTGGCGTTGATTGCGGTTGCCAGCGGCATCCTTATCTATCAGACTTTTGTGCCCAGGGATATCGTTTTTGAGAGGAATTCTTTTGGCGGAGGGGAAAAAGAAGTCTCTGTGATATTAAAAGAAGAAGATCAGGAGAAGGAGTATTTTTTTGTTTTGGAGGAGCAGCAGCTTTCTGAAGAAGAAGAAGAGGACCAGAAGGAGGAGTTCTTTCAGGAACTGGAAGACCAGATGGCAGGACAGAATCCATCGCTGCAAAAGGTGCAGGATAGCCTGAATTTCGACGATGCTATCGATGGATGGCCGCTTTTCATTACGTATGTAACGGAAGAAAGCGATTACATCCAGTGGGACGGAAGTTTAGGTGAAGTCGAACAGGAACTGGAGGAGAAAGGGTACGTCGATACCACAGTGGCAGTTTCTGCAGAGTATGGTTCTTATCACTGGACGAATACTTATGCGATTCATATCATTCCAAAAGAAAAGGTGAAAAATACTTCTCCTTTTACGAAAGCAATCGCCATGTTAAAAGAGTTGGAAAAAAACACCAGAGGAGAAAAGTATTACAATGTACCGGACTCAGCGGAGGATGTCAGCATTGAGGTGGAGGAAGGTTTTAGCCTGTCCGGTATATTGCTTTTTGGTATCAGTGCTTTGATGTTGCTGATTATGCATAATGTATTAGGACTGAAAGACCAGGAGAAGGATTGCAGTAAAGAGATGGCAAGGGATTTTCCGACCATCGTACATTTATTGGCACTGTATATGGGTGCCGGACTTTCTCTGGCTTCCGCCATTCATCGAATTAGTCTGGATTACGAGTCACGGACAGAGGAAAATAAAAAATATGCTTTTGAGGAGATTATCTGGATGGACAGACAGTTAAAACTGGGAGCGGGCCAACAGGAGGTTTGTGCGCAGTGGGGGAGGAAATTTAAGGATCCCATGTATCAGAAATTATCTTTGACACTGCAGCAGGTCATCTCAAAAGGTTCAAAAGAAGGGAAAAGTCTGATGAACCGTATGGAAGAGGAAGCGTTTCAGCATCGAATCGATCAGGCCAAGAAAGAAGGAGAGGAGGCTTCCACGAAGCTGTTGTTTCCGATGATCGTATTGCTGGGCACGGTGATGGTTCTGGTCATGTTTCCAGCGGTGGCTCAGTTCCAGGGATTTTGATGAATACGTTGTTGTATTGATCGCAAGAGCCGTTTCGTATGAAACGACAGTGCGAAAAGAAGGGGAGGAAAATGGTATGGCAGTTTTAAGTAACGCGATTGGATTTTGGAGAAGTAAATTTTATTCTATGTTTTCAGAAGAAGACGGTATGGGTGTTGTTGAGGTGATTTTGATTATTATCGTACTGATTGGGTTGGTTGTTCTTTTTCAGAACCAGATTACCTCGGTTGTCAATAGCATTCTGAAGACAGTCAGCACAAATGCCGGAAAAGTAAAATAATGTTTCTGAAAAGAGAAGAAGGTCAGATTACGGTTTTTCTGGCATTGTTGTTTACGGTTATGATGGGACTCTCGTTATGTATTCTGGAAGGAATGAAAGCTTATACAGAATCCTCTCTGGCTGAGGATGCCCTGAAAGGCGCGGGCAATTATGTTCTGGCTAATTATGACAGGAGCCTTTTTCAGAATTATCATGTGTATTTTACTGATCCAAGAGAGAGGCAGTATCTTGTGTCTGATGGGGAGGAATATCTGTCAGAGTATATGAATGATTGGAGCTTTTTTGATTTTTCATGCGGTCAGCTGGCGATAACGGAGGAAAAGACGACTGTGGAAGAGGATGGGTTGTATCTGAAACATCAGATCCGTGAGTGGATGAAATATCGTGAGATAGCGGAGGCGGGGGAAATATTAATAGAGCTTTTGCAATCGACAGAAAAGGCCGATGAGGAAAAGAATGACGCGAAGTCGGATATAGATGATGCACAAAATGCGATCGACGAAGATGCTGCCGCAAAAGCCGAACAACCGCAGTCAGAAGATAGTGGGCAGCAGCAATCCGAGGATGCAGATTCTGATCCAGAAGAACAGCAGGAATCGCCGGAGGAAGCGGAAAAGAAAGCCCAGTGGAAGGGTCTGGTGAGTACGATGAAACAGATCTTCGGGAAAGGAATCTTATATTATGTGATTGATGATCCCAGTGAGATATCAGAAGCAACAATCTCTACAGATTCCCTTCCTTCGGCGGATTATCTGTCCGAGTTATCAGAATCCGGGACGTCTGATCTGTTTGGTTCTTCCTTTTCCTTTACGGATGTGGGTGAGTGGAAAAATGTATTGAGCGGGTTGAGTACAGGAACAAACGTAGGTACTACGGTAGTAAATACTCTGGCAGACGAATTTTACCTTTTGGAATATATTTCTGACTGTTTCCGAAGCTACACTGATGAAAAATCAGGAGATAGAGCTCTGAAATATGAGGTAGAATATCTGATTCACGGAAAAGCTTCCGACCAGGCTAATCTCAAAGCGGTGGCCAACCGTCTGTTATGTATACGTTTTATTGTGAACTATGCCTATCTTTCTAAAGATGAAACATGGATTGCAACAACGGAGACGACAACAACCATATTGCTGGGATTATTGGGACTGCCCGAAGCACAGAAAGCGGTACAGATTCTATTGACCGCTGCCGTATCTTTAGCGGAATCTCTGTTGGATGTACATGCACTGTTTGCAGGAGAGAAGATTCCGATTACAAAAAGCGAGGACACCTGGAATCTTACCTTGGCGAATGCGGCAACTCTTCTTGTGAATAAGGGACCTGTCAAGGAGGGAACCAAAAATGTTGGCTACGAAGAGTTCCTGCAGCTTTTTCTGATAATGAAAACGGTATCAAAGAAGTTTATATATCGGATGATGGATGTCATGCAGTTAAATGTCGCGCTGGAGGAAGAAGGTTTCCTGATGAAAGAATGTCTGTTTGCTTTTCGTTGGGAAGGACAATTTACCTGTAATGGGCTGTTTTCCTTCTTCCCAGGGACAGGTAAGCAGGGCAGTGGCGGTTATGAAGTTCAATTGGAACGTTTAAACAGCTATTAATCGGGATTGATTGTTCTGAGAGATATCGTTACTAAGAAGCAATAGAAATTACAGGATATTTCGTATACTCTGCCACGTATCAGTCGTGGCAGAGTATATAGAGATTTCCCAGACCAATCGTTGAAAAATATATCACAGGAGGTAAGACAGGGTGCTTTTCTTAAAACACGAAAAAAAGTTATCTGACATATTAAATGATCATAAAAATAATAATTTAGCGCGGTCTCTCCAGGCACAAGTCATTTTATGGTTACGAAAGAGAAAAAAAGCATCCTGTCCTGCCTCCTGTAACGGGTCGGCAACCGTGGAAACGGTTCTGGTCTTCCCAATCTTTCTTTATGCCATCTGTGCGCTGATGATGGTAGGACATTTGATGATGACAGAAGGAAAGATTCAGTATGCCGTGGCAAAAACAGCGGACAAGTGTGCAATGTATAGTGCGATGATAGAGTCTTCTGGTGATGGTTCAGACGATGGCGATGACGTGGGTTCAAGCCTTTTAAGTGGTATAGGTGAAACTTTAGTCTCGAATGTAAGCGCGGTTTATGTGTTTTCGACAGTTTATGAATCCTCCTCAGTAGACGAAAACTGTATACTGGGAGGGCGAGCCGGGATTATCGTTACCGAAAAAAAGGGAGACAATAACACGGTCAAGGTAACAGCGACATATCTTCTGAGAGTCAAAATGCCGTTTATAGGAAGCTATAACTTTCCTCGAACAACATCGGTCACGCAGCGTATTTTCAGTGGCTATACGGATCATGGCTCAGAAGAAGAAAGTGAAGATGATGAGATTGTCTATGTAACGGAAACCGGTACGGTGTATCATACAAGCGCATCCTGTTCACATATCTGTCTTACTATATCGGGAGCAAGTGCGAAAAGTATCATAGCAGGGCATGAATACGATGCCTGCGAGAAATGTATTAAAGATGGAGAGATCCCATCGACAATCTATGTCACAAAATATGGAGAAAAGTACCATTCTTCCTTAAATTGCAGTGGCCTGAAAAGAACGATTAAGACTATGAAAAAAAGCGAAGTGGGAAATATGAGAATGTGCAGTCGCTGCGCAGCGGCAGCCGGTGAATAAAAAGGACGAGAAAGGGAGATTGATCGGATGGCGCATAAATTAGGGGAGAGGACAGATGGGATGATGACGGTGGAGGTGTCCTTTATTGTTCCGATGATTTCATGTATTATTGTAGGTTTTATATTTGTATTGCTTTTTTTCCTGGATATTTCCGTGGCTAAGAGTGAGGCCATGCGGATAGCGGATGAAACAGCCGCAGCCTGGAAAACAGATGGAGATCTGGTTACTGGTGATTATGAGCCAAAAGAACTTTTGTCGCGCAGCATATACTTTCTGACAAAAAATAATCGAGCCGATCTCGTTTCAGAGGCCGAGTCTCGGATGAGTGAAAGAATTAATACGAGATTATCTGTTATGAAATTGAGTGAAAGCAACGTCAGCATACAGTCGAAAATGGTGAAAGCAACAGTAAGTCTGAGCTTCCGCTGGCCATTGTCGTGGATGGAGCAATTGATGGGAGATTCTCTGTCCTTCTCCTGCGAGGCGAAAGCGCCGGTTGATAACTGGCAGGATATGCTTAGAATGAAGGAGGTATTGCCTTGGTAATAGAAAAAGAGGGATTGTATACCTATGGAGTCATAACACCAGTGAAGAATGAATACTTTGTGGCAGTGGAATATCCGATGATCTGCTACAATCGCCCGGAAGCTCTCTTGCCGCTTCGCCTTCGGGAACAAGATGGAGAAACCTCTTTGTTATATGATATTACTGATGGGAAAACGGTTCTGGATTATGCGGAGGGCAGACGGCTTTCCCTAACAGACAGCAGAAACTTTTTGATATGTTTTAAAAGCCTTCTAAGAAATCTGGAAGAGTTGATGCTCAACCCGGAGCATATTAAGTTTTCACCGGATTCTATTTATAAGGTGGGCGAGCATTCCTTTCAGTGGATGTATTGTCCAGATGAAAAAAATGATCTGTCAGATGATGTGCAGCAATTTTTTGCATGGATGTTGTCCGAGATCGATTATGGTGATTCTGACACAGTCCGGTTTGTTTATCATATTTACTGGCTGATCAGGAACCGGAGTTTGTCAGAGGAATTGCTTCAGGAATGTCTGGATTATGAGGAGATTGGGGTTAAAGAAAAAGTAACTTCATACGAGACTTTTTTTGAAAATCCCGAAAACAGAAGAGAAAGCATGCCGAAACAAAAGGTATCTGTGCAAGAGCAATCTGACATATGGGAAAATCAGAAGTCTCTTTTTTCCACAAAAAATATGGAGCCGACAGAAGAGAAGATGACAACGCATACATCTCGGAGAGGGATTGTTCTTGCAGAGATGGGATTGGTGTTGCTTTTGTGTGTGGATATCGTGGCAATTATTTTCTTCCTGAGAGGAGTACTGTATCAAAGGTTTTCATCAGAATATATCCGTTATCTGGCGGGCTGCCTTCTCCTTCTGGCAGCGTTTTTCATTGGGATTTTCCGTATCCATCGCTGTCGAACAGCTAACATCGATTCAAATGCTGATCAAAACAGGGAACAAAATGCGAATCATGAGAGGAACCATAATCCTTCAGCGCAAAATTATGTAGTTGATGATAGCAGTGCTATTGTAAATATGAATGGCGGAAGCGGGATTTCGGAGACGGCAGATAGTCTTAACAATAACAATACTTTTACAAGCAGTTATGGCAGTTACGCGGATGACCGGACTTATCCTTATCCATATGAAAATGAAAAAGTTGCTGATATCGGGCGCACGTATCGCAGTGACCGGTTATATAATGAGGAATGGGGTACGCCATTGCGGAAAGGAATGGATGTAGAAGATGGCACGGTACAGCTTGATATAGGAAGAATGACCAGGAAGGCTGTTTTGAAAAATGAAAATACCGGTGAGCTATGTGAGATGCATAATTTTCCGTTTTACATCGGAAATGAAACCGGTTTGAATCACCTGTCCATTCCGGACAGGACTGTCAGCAGACAACATGCGGTCATTCAGAGAGGGGAAGAAGCGGGAACCTATGTGATTGCCGATCTGCAATCTACGAATGGCATATGGGTAAATATGGAAAAACTGGGACAACAACCGGTAATCTTGCAGCCAGGATGTCGTCTTCGTTTTGCGGATAACAGGTATAGATTTGACATATTATAAACACTTTTCAATGTTATTTGTTTCTCATTTTGTTTTTAATGTCAGCGTTGGGTGAAATCAGTATTCATTAATCGTTCATTGATAATCTGTTTTCTCTATGCTATAATGTGCGATATTACTTGTACTTAGCTTTATTTTTGAGATGTACTATAGATTTTTCGCAGGGAGGTTTCGATGGACTTTTTTAATGAGCTACAGAAATTCCTGGCTGGACAGGGATTTGGCAGAGTCAAGACGAGCGGGGGTACGATATTGTGGATGAAAGAGGAGACCCATTTGGTGAAACTGGTGGAGGTTGTGCCGGAAGTTTTGCCAGGGCAGGATCGTCAGCCGGTTGAACAGCAGGAAGAGACCATTCGTCGTTTGGAAAATCAGGTTATGATTCGTTACGGAAAGAAAGCAGATCGGTTGACGCTGATGCTTTTTCGTGGAATGCCCGGCGAGAGAGTGATAGATGAAATCGGGCCTTTTGAAAATATATGGTGTGTTGATCAGAGCAGTGGAAACCTGCTTTTATACGAACATCAGCGGTCTGACTTTTATGGGATGAGAGAACCGCTGGAGCAGTTCCTGGAACATATGAAACAGAAAGAAAAATCTGAGAACCTTAAGGAATGGCAGCGTATGTTTCAGCCGGTGAATACGGCTTTGGTTGTCATTAATATCTTAGTGTTTATCCTGCTGAGCTTGTTGGGCGACGTGACAGACGCCGAGTTTATGGCTGATCACGGCGCCATGGTCTGGAGCGGTGTGGTAGAGCAGGGAGAAGTGTATCGTCTGTTTACGTCTATGTTCCTTCACTTTGGAGCGGATCATCTGTTACAGAATATGTTGATCCTGTTGCTGGTTGGTTCCCGACTGGAACGCATTACGGGCAGGATGAGATACCTGGGAATCTATTTGGGCGCAGGTATTGTATCATCGGTCGCTTCTCTGTTTTTTACATTGGCAAGAGAACCCTATAGCGTATCGGCTGGGGCATCTGGCGCTATTTTTGGAGTGATGGGCGGGTTACTCTTTTTGATTTTAAAAGATGTGTTTCAAAAAAGGCGCCATCGTATCCGGGAAATTGGTCTGGTGGGAATGATGTTTATGATTGTAGGGGCTTTATCTTATGGCTTTTCTACAACGGGAGTGGATAATGCGGCTCATGTTGGAGGGCTGATTGCCGGCTTCGTTTTTACGGGGCTTTTGATGGTTAAGAAATGAATTTGTCAGAACTTATTAAGCTTAAAAACACATAACGTTCACAAAGTTTTTTTATACTGACACGCGTAAGATAAATTCTTATAAAAATCCTCTCCCCTCATAATGAGAATGTGGCAGGCTGCGAAGCAGCCTGCCACATCTATTGTTATCTTATTTTTTGTCTGCTTTTATATGGCTTGTCATCTTGAAAACCACTATCCATTGTCTGGGAATATTCACATTAATCACCGAAAGAGATACCAAGATGTTTTGCCTGTTTTACAATCTGATCGTCAGGGGAAACATATTTCAGTCATCCGGCCGTTTCCTTTAAGGTAAGTGTTGATACTTCATAGCCCTTCATAACGAGCATCTTGCCGTAGTCTTCTTTTGCGATCAGCTCTGCTGCGGCAACGCCGAGACGGCTGGAGATAACGCGGTCGAAAGGTACCGGACTTCCGCCTCTCTGGGTATGGCCTGGAATCGTTACGCGGACTTCTTTACCAATCGCATCTTCAATCTGTGCGGCAAGTTCGTAACTGACAGTGGAGTGCTTACGTGCAGCCAGCTTTTCTTTATACTCTTTTTTGCTTAAAGCGGCATCTTCTTTCGAGATAGCGCCTTCCGCAACAGCAAGGATTGTGAAACCCTTTCCCTGTTCAGAACGCTGTGAGATGGCTTCGATGACATGATTGAGATTGTAAGGGATTTCCGGAATCAGGATAATGTCTGCGCCTCCGGCAATACCGGCATGTAAGGTAACCCATCCTACTTTATGGCCCATCAGTTCCACGATGAAAACACGGTCATGGGAAGCTGCTGTTGTGTGGATACAGTCGATGGCATTGGTAGCGATGTCAACAGCACTCTGGAAACCGAAAGTCATATCGGTGCCCCACAAATCGTTATCGATGGTTTTCGGAAGAGAAATGACATTTAATCCCTCTTCACTTAACAGGTTGGCTGTCTTCTGGCTGCCGTTGCCGCCAAGAACAACCAGGCAGTCCAGACCAAGATAGTTGTAAGTCGCCTTCATCGCTTCTACTTTGTCGAGGCCGTCTTCGTCAGGAACGCGCATTAATTTAAAAGGCTGTCTGGAGGTGCCGAGAATCGTTCCACCCCGAGTGAGGATACCGGAGAAATCTTTTGATGCGAGACGTTTATAATTGCCATAAATAAGACCCTTATACCCGTCTTCAAATCCATAAATCTGTACATTGCCCTCAAGAACAGAAAGCCCCTTCACAACACCACGCATTGTAGCGTTTAAGCTTTGACAATCGCCACCGCTTGTTAACATACCAATTCTCTTCATAGTTTCCGTTTCCTTTCTTCTTGTTTGAGTAGTGTTTGACACGGGTGTAAAAAGATTTTTCACATCCGTATCGTGTGTAAGTTATGGTTAGCAGTTTCTTATTTATAGTTCAATCCTACCATCCAAGGCCCGAGAGAGAGTCACTTCATCGATGTATTCCAGCTCGCCCCCAATGGGAACGCCGCTGGCGATTCGCGTAACCTTGATGTTTCTGGATTTAACTTTCTTTGCGATATACATGGCAGTCGCTTCGCCATCCAGACTGGAATTCGTAGCAAGAATCAATTCTTTTACAGGGGTATGATCAGGATGATCTAGCCTGTCCATGAGCTCCTTGAAACGGATATCTTCCGGTCCCTTTCCAAGACTTGGCACCAAAGTTCCCTGAAGAACATGGTAAACACCGTCATACTGACCTGTTCTCTCGTAAGCAGCCAGATCCTTGGTGTGTTCTACCACCATGATCGTGCTGTGGTCGCGCTTCTCACTGGCACAGATTGGACATACCTCTGTATCCGTGAGAGTACAGCAATATTTGCAGTAACGGATATTTTTTCGTGCCGAGACGATGACCTCCGCCAGATGGTTCACATGATCTTCCGGCATGTTGATAATATGAAATGCCAGCCGTTGCGCTGTTTTGCTGCCGATGCCCGGAAGATGTCGCAGTTCCTCAATCAGATTTGTCACCTGTGTGCTGTAATAGTTCATTAAAACCCGAAACCTCCACCGAGACCGGCACTATATTTAGACAGCTGGTTCTGGGCGTCTGTCTCCATTTCCCGGAGCGCTTCATTGGCTGCAGCCATGATCAGATCTTCTAACATCTCTATATCATCAGGATCGACAACTTCCTCGGCAATCTT
>JAJQDO010000110.1 GCA_021202175.1 Clostridiales bacterium
CGAGATAACAGGATATTCACCGGCGACCATTTCCAATGCGCTAAACCATAAGAAAGGGGTAAACCGGGGAACGTCAGACAGAATCTTTCAGGTTGCAAAGGAGATTGGATACATTTCAGAAAACAAGATATCTAAGATTAAGCTTGTGGTATACAAAAGAAATGGTCTGATCATCGATGATTCTCCTTTCTTTTCTGTGTTGCTAAGTGGTGTGGAGGCCGAATGTAAGGCATCCGGGTATGAGATGGTCATGTGTAATTTGAACCGCAACGACCTGGATTATAAGGAACAGGTTGAAGCTATTATGACGGACGCTTCTTCGGCAGTTATCCTCCTCGGGACCGAGTTGCTGGATGATGAGTTTCCTCTGTTTATGAATGCCAGCTGCCCGATGGTTCTGTTGGATTGTTGGAGTTCCAATTTTCCGTTAAATGCGGTGCTCATTAATAATGCGGATTCCGCATCGAACGCAGTACAGTATTTGATTAAAAAAGGGCATAGGGAGATTGGTTATCTGCGGGGAAAGTTTCGTATCAAAGCGTTTACTTCCCGTTGGTCTGGTTATGGCAGGGCTTTGTCAAAATATAACATTCCGCTGAATAATCAATATGTGTTTACGGTGAGCACTACGATGGACGGGGCCTGCAATGATATGAGGGCGTACCTGGAAAAGAATCCGAAGATGCCAACAGCTTTTTTTGCGGATGATGACATGGTTGCCCTTGGTTGTATCAAGGCTTTTCGGGAATTTGGCTACCGGGTCCCTGAAGACATATCGGTCATCGGATTTGATGATCTGCCGTTTTGCGAGATCTCTTCTCCCCGTCTGACTACGATCAAAGTATATAAATATGAGATGGGTCAGATGACGGTCAGGCGGGTCATTGAACTGATGAAAGACGGTAACAGTAATATCAGTACAAAAACACAGGTGTGTACGGAGTTTGTGGAGCGCGACAGCGTGGCAGATATCCGTTCCATTTCAAAAAGAGAAGGAGATAGATAATATGGACAAAGTAGTATTAGGTTTCGCGCCAACAAGAAGAGCAATCTTTTCCGCTCCGGCGGCAGTGGAGTATCGCGGACTGACTGCAAACAGATTGAAAGAGCTGCAGGTCGATTTCGTGGATATCGACGATATCAATGAAGAGGGACTTTTGTATGATGACGAAGGCATGGAAAAGATTTATAAAAAGTTCAAACATGCCAAGGTGGACGGCTTATTTGTTCCACACTGTAATTTCGGCACCGAATATGAAGTCTGCCGTCTGGCAAAGAAACTGGACGTTCCGGTTCTGCTTTGGGGACCGAGAGATGAATGCCCGGATGAAAACGGGATGCGTCTTCGCGACAGCCAGTGCGGATTGTTCGCAACAGGAAAGGTACTTAGAAGATTTGGAATTCCGTTTACTTATCTGAAAAACTGTAATCTGGAAGATGATTGCTTTGCCGAAGGCATCGACCGCTTCCTAAGAGTCTGTAATGTGGTAAAGGCATTCCGCAATACAAGAGTGCTTCAGATTTCCACCAGACCGTTTGATTTCTGGTCCACCATGTGTAATGAAGGCGAACTTCTCGAGAAGTTTGGCATCCAGCTTTCTCCGATTCCGATGCCGGAGCTCACGAAAACAATGAAAGAGATCAAGGCGAACGAGCCGGAAGCGATCAAGGAAGTAACGACATACTGTTGTGACAACATGTGTGTGAAAGTTACACCGGAGCAGCTGGAAAATGTAGCGGCCCTGAAGCTGGCTATGACAAAGCTTGGCAAGAAATATGGGTGCAACTGTGGCGCGATCCAGTGCTGGGATGCCCTTCAGGATGAGATTGGTATTATGCCTTGCGCAGCCAATGCTCTTTGTAATGACGAGGGATTCCCGATTGCCTGTGAGACAGATATTCATGGAACGATTACTTCCGTTTTAGTGGAGGCGGCCGGCAGAGGAGAGACACGCTCCTTTTTCGCAGACTGGACGGTGCGTCATCCGTTTAATGATAATGCGGAATTATTACAGCATTGTGGTCCGTGGCCGATCTCCATCGCGAAAGAAAAACCAACCATCGATACGCCGGTGGCATTTGACCATTCCGGATCCATCATGGCACAGGCGAAGGATGGCGATAATCTGACATTGGCTCGTTTCGATGGCGATAATGGAGAATATTCTTTATTATTAGGAAATGCGAAGACAGTGGAAGGTCCTTATACCAAGGGAACCTACATGTGGGTTGAGGTAGAGAATCTGGACCGGCTGGAAGATAAGCTGGTGCAGGGACCATACATTCATCATTGTGTTGGTATTCACATGGATATTGTTCCGGTGTTGTATGAGGCTTGCAAGTATATTGGGGTGAAGCCTGATCTGTATGATCCGATTGAGGATAAGGTTAAGGCGGTCATCCGTGGGGAAACAATTTAATTTAGATATATTTTATGGGAGGCGTGTAAGGTGAATTTAACAGCATTATCCTATGAGTGCAGGAAGAATGTCCTGGATATGATCAAAGAGGGCGGCTGTGGCCACATTGGTGGCGATTTCAGCGTGATGGACATTTTAGTGACGCTCTATTTTAAAGAGGTGAATATCAGTCCGGAGAATATGGATGATCCAGATCGTGATTATTTTGTAATGAGTAAGGGTCATTCGGTGGAAGCGTATTATGCGGTTCTGGCGGCAAAGGGTTTTCTGGATATCAACGATGTTATCGCGAATTTTTCTAAGTTTGGTTCGAAATATATTGGTCATCCGAATAATAAGCTTCCGGGTATCGAGATGAATTCCGGTTCTCTGGGTCATGGACTTCCTGTTTGTGTCGGCATGGCGTTGGCTAACAAGATGGATGGAAGAACAAACCGTGTTTATACGGTGATGGGTGATGGCGAATTGGCGGAAGGTTCTGTCTGGGAAGGTGCCATGGCGGCGTCTCAGTATAAGTTAGATAATCTTTGTGCGGTGGTTGACCGCAACCGTTTGCAGATTTCCGGCAATACGGAGGATGTGATGGGGCATGACGACCTGGCAGCGCGTTTTTCCGCTTTTGGATGGAATGTACTTTTCGCGGAAGGAAATAACATTGACTCTGTATATGAAGCGCTGGAAGCGGCGAAAACCTGCAAGGGGAAACCGAGCGTGGTGATTGCCAATACGATCAAAGGTTTTGGCGGCGGCGAAGTGATGGAGAATAAGGCTCCGTGGCATCATAAAGTGCCGACCGAAGAACAGTATCAGATGATCAGCGCTGAGCTTTTAAAGAGGAGGGACGCAGCATATGAATAAGATTCCGAATCGTCAGGCTATTTGTGAGACCCTGATGGAAAAAGTAAAAGAGGATAAAGATATCATCGCTTTATGTAGTGATTCTCGTGGTTCCGCATCGATGACTCCGTTTTTTGATGCATTTCCTGAAAATAGCGTAGAAGTCGGTATCGCGGAGCAGAATCTGGTGAGCATTTCTGCAGGGCTGGCTAAATGTGGAAAGAAGCCGTTTTGTTTTTCTCCTGCAAGCTTTATTTCTACCAGAAGTTATGAGCAGGCCAAGGTAGATGTGGCGTATTCGAATACGAATGTGAAGCTTGTCGGTATCAGCGGCGGCATCAGTTATGGCGCGCTGGGTATGAGTCATCATTCGGCGCAGGATATCGCGGCGATGAGTGCGATTCCGAATATGAGAGTGTATCTGCCCAGTGATCGTTTTCAGACAAAATGTCTGATCAAGGCTCTTCTTCAGGATGAGAAGCCGGCTTATATCCGTGTGGGACGTAATCCGGTGGAGGATATCTACAGTGAGGGTGATTGTCCATTTACTATGGATAAGGCGACCGTAATGTGCGAAGGGACAGATGTTCTCTTTGTGGCTTGTGGCGAGATGGTAAGGCCTTGTTTCGAAGCAGCGAAGATTCTGAAGGAAGAGGACATCAGCGCGACGGTTCTTGATATGTATTGTGTGAAGCCGTTGGATACCGAGGCGATTTTGAAATATGCCGTGAATGCGAAGGCTGTTGTGACCGCTGAGGAGCATGCGCCGTTTGGTGGACTGGGTTCCATGGTTTCGCAGCTGATTGGAGCAAATTGCCCGCGTAAGGTCATTAATGTGGCACTGCCGGATGCGCCGGTGATCACGGGGACTTCCAAAGAGGTTTATGAGCATTATGGAATGACCGGTGAGGGTATTGCGGTGACGGCCAGGGGTGCGTTGCGGTAATTTATATTGGGGACAGACGATGTTTCCGCCGGGGAATATAGAAGAACCGCCCCGATGGCATGTGTCGCGGACTTCGTTGGTTGCTTCGCTGACGCTGCGCAATCCAAAGGCGTCCGCTCGTACATCCATCCGGGTCGGTTCGTACATATGAGTTTGTGAGGAAACATCTGTCGTGTTTAAAGGGTTTATGCAGGTATTTTTATGAAGAAGTATATGTTAGGGATTGATCAGAGTACGCAGGGGACGAAGGGTATCGTGTTCGATGGTGAGGGCAGGATTGTGGCCCGGACGGACCTGGCGCATGATCAGATTGTTAATGAGAAGGGCTGGGTGGAGCATAATCCGGATCAGATTATGGCTAATGTTATCCAGGTTCTGAAGAATGTGGTGGATCAGGCCGGGATTAATAAGAGTGAGATCCTGGGGCTTGGCATTAGCAATCAGAGGGAGACAGCGATTTGCTGGAACAGGCGGACGGGCCGACCGGTGTATAATGCTATTGTCTGGCAGTGTGCCAGAGGTGAGGCTATCTGCGAGCAGATTGAGAAGGATGGATATGCCGGGATGATCCAACAGCATACGGGGATTCCGTTGTCTCCTTATTATTCAGCGGCGAAGATTGCCTGGGTGCTGCAAAATGTGGAAGAAGCAAAAGAAGCGGCAAGACAGGGTGAGCTGGCGGTAGGGACGATGGATAGTTATCTGGTGTATCAGCTGACGAAGGAGCATGTGTTTAAGACAGATTATTCCAATGCTTCCCGGACGCAGATGTTCCATATTGAAAAGCTTGACTGGGATGATGAGGTGATTGCTCTGTTTGGTATCCAAAGAGGGATGCTGGCGGAGGTTTGTGATTCGGATGCTTTGTATGGGTATACGGATCTGGATGGCTGGCTGGATGAGCCGATTCCGATTCATGGGGTGATGGGAGATTCTCATGGTGCGCTCTTTGGACAGGGATGTGTGAATCCGGGGATGATTAAGGCGACTTATGGTACGGGTTCTTCCATTATGATGAATGTGGGGGAGAAGCCGATTTACAGTGATAAGGGTGTGGTTTCCTCGCTGGCGTGGTCTCTTGGTGGAAAGGTAAATTATGTTCTGGAAGGAAATATCAACTATACCGGGGCAGTGATTACCTGGCTGCAGAAGGATCTGGGCCTGATCGCTTCTGCGGGAGAGACGCAAAAGCTGGCGGAGGAGGCCAATCCCGGGGATACGACGTATCTGGTTCCGGCATTTACGGGTTTGGGTGCTCCGTATTGGGATAGTAATGCCAAAGCCATCGTCTGTGGAATTACCCGGACGACAGGTAAGGCAGAAGTGGTGAGGGCTGCACTCGATTGCATCGTTTATCAGATCAGCGATGTGGTTCATGCCATGGCGGAAGATGCCGGCCTTGCGATTGAGGAGCTTCGTGTGGACGGAGGACCTACAAAGAATGGTTATCTGATGCAGTTCCAGAGCGATATTCTGGATATCACGGTACAGGTGCCGGATGCCGAGGAGCTTTCTGCTATGGGACCGGCTTATGCGGCAGGGATCGCTATGGGATTTTATGAGCAGGAGAAACTGTTTGCGGGGTTACATCGAACAAGATTTACGCCGGAAATGGACGAGGCGACGCGGAATGCGAAATACGCTGGCTGGAAAGAAAGTGTTGAAATGGTTTTGACAAAATAAAAAATCATTTTGAGATTTACATGGGAGGGCTAACAGCTTCCGTGTTATCTAAATATATAGCAGGCGAAAGAAGAACGTCTGCACAGGCGCCAACCGCAGGTCGTGGCAACTAAGGCCTGATACGGTTGTGTGGCTGAGAACAACATAATATTTTTCAATGATGAGGAGGAAATGAAAAATGAAAATGTTCAAAAAGGTGATGGCCGGCTTTATTGCGGCAGCTATGGTTGTATCAATGGTTGGGTGTGGAAGTTCCAGTTCTGACACATCGGATGCTGACACAGAAGCAGCAGAGGCACAGACAGAGGCGGCAGCGGAAGCAGATACCGAAGAGGAAGCAGTCGTTTTGAATGCAAACGCTGACAATATGTTGATTTACTGTATCACACCATCTACATCCAATCCTTACTTCCAGACAGTACAGGATGCATGTACAGAAGAAGGCGAAGCCCTTGGTTACACCGTAAAATGCGTATCCCATGATGACGACGCTACCAAACAGTCCGAATTATTTGATACCGCTATTTCGGAAGGCGCTTCTGCAATTATTTGTGATAATGCCGGTGCTGACGCATCCATCGAGGCAGTGCAGAAGGCTTATGACGCTGGAATCCCTGTATTCATGGTAGACCGTGAAATCAACCAGGATGGTCTTTGCGTTTCCCAGATCGTTGCAAACAACAACCAGGGTGCTACCTTAGTGGCACAGTATCTGATTGAACTTACCGGTGGAGAAGGTACTTATGCAGAAATCTTAGGTCTGGAATCTGACACCAACTGCCAGGTACGTTCTGACGCTTTCCATGCAGTTCTGGACGCAACAGACATGGAAATGGTTGCGCAGCAGTCCGCTGACTGGGATCAGACACAGGCACAGTCCAAAGCGGAAACCATTTTACAGCAGTATCCTGACATAGTAGCTATCGTTTGTGGTAATGATACCATGGCTTGTGGTGTAGCTGCAGCTGTTGCTTCCGCTAACCTGGATCATGAAGTGTATATCGTTGGTGTTGATGGTTCTGATGATATGAAAGATAACATCACGAGCGGACTTGCTACCGCAACCGCATTGCAGCAGATTGACACCATCACAAGAATGGCAGTTACACAGGCAAATGATTATCTGACAACTGGTACGACAGGTCTGGATGAGAAACAGCTTGTTGATTGTGTATTGATTACCGCTGACAATGCAGCAAATCTTTCTAACTTCGTATACAGCGAATAATCAGTGAGAAATCCGTTGGTTTTTTACAGATAGTATGCTTTTCGTATGCTTTATGTGTTGGTATAGGGCGGGAACAGCCCGAATAGACGCCTGTGGAGATAGTAGGTTGCGAAATCTGTGAAGCAGGAAACCCGTTGGATTCGGATAATGGGTAGTTCACATCTGTTAGGCCCGGTTTATCCGGTGTGTAAGAGGGGATGCAAAAAAGCATCCCCTCTTACACAATAATGAAGAAATCTATGGCGGGGTATTCTTGAATTAAGAAAGGGAAAAACCATGATAAAACGTTTTGTATGTGCAGCGATGACGGTGATGATGGCAGCTACAATGCTTACCGGCTGTGTGACGGTAGTTAAGATCGGAGAAGAATCATCATTGACAGGAGAAGTGGAATTTAATTCTGGTGACAGTGTAGAAAGTATCTGGGATTCGGCGGTAATTCCGGAGTGTGAAGAGAAAGCGATTGATATTGTAGAGGTTCTTGATACCGCAGCGGGTGATTTGACCAGTCTGAGTGAGGAATGTGACGGGGTAAAGACCGGTTCGGCAACCTATTATAATTATTGTGTGCGTGCGACCAGCGCGACCATCACGGCGGTAGATAAGGATTCTTTTTATGGAACAATGACATTATCTATCGATGGCTATGACGGAGATATCGAAGTCATCTGTCAGATTGGACAGTATAAGAATTCTTCTGTCCGTGACGATATGTCCTTTATCGATTTTGGTGATTTCACGAATCAGACAGAATGGGGAGAAATCAATACGAGCATGCTGGCAAAGATTGATGAGACGGTCGTACAGCCTGTATATGATGAGCTGGTAGAAGGTGCGGTGATTGATCTGGTCGGTTGCTTTACGGCTGATTCTGCCACATCTATGGTGATTACTCCTGTCGTGCTCAGCGTTCAATAAAATTATGCGCCGGGGTGCCTGTGATTTGATCTCGTGGAAACAATCATAGTCTCGTGATAACGAATGCAGGATATGAAGCTTGTCATAGGGATGTGAGTTGTTTTCGTATAGATAACTCTCGTGGCAGTCGGTATAAAGGGAAAGGACGTTGGTTGATCGTGTGCTAAAAAGGAGGATTCACGATGGCAGAGAATAAAGAAAATAAAGATATTGTAATGAAATGTCGGCACATGGAAAAGGTGTATCCCGGAACCAAAGCTCTGGATGATGTTGATTTTAACGTATATCGCGGGAAGGTTAACGTTTTGATCGGGGAAAATGGAGCAGGGAAATCCACTTTGATGAAGCAGATTGCCGGTATTGAACAGCCTTCCGCAGGTAAGATGTACCTGGAAGGGGAAGAAGTAAGTTTTAAGAATACGACAGAAGCGAAGGCGAAAGGAATCGGCATGATTCATCAGGAGTTAAGTCTTTTCCCAACCCTGACGGTTTATCAGAATATTTTTATGAACAATGAACAGAAGAAGGGCGTTGTTGTAGATAACGCAACCCATAAACAGAAAACAAAGGAGATTCTGGAACGTCTGGAATATCCCATCGATCCGGAAGCTACGGTGGGTGATCTTCGTGTCGGGCAGCAGCAGATGATCGAAATTGCCCGGAATCTGACGCAGGAGAATTTGAAGATTCTCGTGATGGATGAGCCGACATCATCCTTAAGCCAGTCAGAGGTACAGGTACTTTTCAAGATTATGAGAGAGTTAAACGCGGAGGGGATTTCCATCGTCTATATCTCTCATCGTCTGGAAGAGATTATGGAGATTGGCGATCATGTCACGATTTTAAGAGACGGAAAATATGTGGATGACGCGCCGGTAAAGGACATCGACATTCCGTGGATTGTACAGAAGATGACAGGAAGTAATAAATCTTATCCAAAGAAGGAAAGAGATATTGACTGGGATAAGCAGGAAAAGGTTCTGGAAATCAAAGACCTCTGTCTGCCAAAGAGCGGCGGCGGCTGGCTGCTTGATCACGTAAGCTTTGACCTCAAAAAAGGAGAGATTCTGGGTATTTACGGTCTGATGGGAGATGTGATTACAGAAATCTTTGAATGTATTATAGGACTTCTCCCTTAGCATACGGGCGAGGTGTATCTGAATGGAGAGAAAATAGAGATTAAGAGTATCTCGAAACAGATTGCGGCCGGTTTTGCCTGGGTACCTGAGGACAGGCAGGCGGAAGGATTGGTACAGACTCTGGATATTGAGAAAAATATTTCTCTTTCCAGTCTGGAAAACTATGCGAAGGGATACGTTCTTTCTCAAAGTAAGGAAGATGAGGCGGTAGACGCGCAGATCAGTGATATTCACATTAAAGTGGCAGATAAATCCCTTCCGATTTTATCCCTTTCCGGTGGAAATCAGCAGAAATGTGTCATTGGAAAAGGCGTGTTGACTGACCCGAAGATACTGTTGATGGACGAACCGAGTCGTGGTATAGATATCGGCGCCAAAACGGAGGTTTTTGATATCATTAATCAGTATGCAGACAGGGGCCTTTCTATCATGTGTGTAAGTTCTGAGTTAAAGGAAATGCTCTCGATCGCTACAAGAGTTATCGTTTTGTCTAACGGCATCAAGACGGCGGAATTTACTGGTGATGATATTACGGAAGACAATCTCGTTCTTGCATCATATAAGGGACATCACACGAATTAAAATTGGAAAAGGAGAAAATCAAGATGAATAAGAAAAATAATTCCAGTCTTGCTATGACACTCTTAAAGGGAAGAACGCTTTTTGTACTCATTATATTATTTATATTCTTCTCAGTTGCTGCAGATTCTTTCTGCACAGTAAATTCCTTGCTGCTGGTATGTAAGCATGTAGCGCAGTATGGTATTCTTGGTATCGGTATGACCTATGTCATCATTACCGGCGGTATCGACTTGTCCGTTGGTTCAGTTGTCGGCCTTTCCGGTATGATTGCCGGTGGCCTGATTCAGGAAGGCCTTACCTTACAATTTGCCGGCGTGACACTTTATTTCTGTGTGCCGATCATCACTGTGATCTGTATCGTTCTTGGTATCCTGGTTGGTATGCTCAACGGATGGCTGGTAGCCAAATTTAAACTGGCGCCTTTCATTGTAACACTGGGAACTATGTATATTTGCCGTGGCTTTGCAAACCTTCGTTCTGGTGGAAATACTTTTGCAAGCATCAAAGGTTCGGAAGCTCTCGGAAATCAGGGTATTATGTTGTTTGATACTCGTATTTTTAAAGTTGGCAGTTTCCCAGGTATTCCAATCGCAGCGGTTTTATTCCTGATTCTTGCGTTAATTGCAGCGTTTGTATTGAAAAAACACCGTTTGGCTGGCATATCCTGGCCATCGGCGGTAATGAAAAGGCAGCACGTCTTTCTGGTATCAAAGTCGAGAAAAATATTATCATGGTTTATGCGATTTCCGGTGCATGTTCCGCGTTGATCGGTCTGGTTACCATGGCGCAGATTGCGGCTTCCCATCCATCTACCGGTGATTCCTGGGAAATGAATGCCATCGCAGCTGTTGTACTGGGCGGTACTTCCATGAGTGGTGGTGTCGGTACCATCGGCGGAACGGTGATCGGTGCTTTCGTGATCGGTGTTATCAATGATGGTATGACAATGTGCGGCGTCTCCGAGTTCTGGCAGAAGGTCATCAAGGGTCTTGTTATCATTCTGGCTGTTCTCATCGACCAGTTCCAGAGAAATCTGCAGGCAAAGATGGCGCTGCAGGCAAGAAATGAAAACCAGTAAATAGTGGTTTTTGCTTTGTGGCATTTTGGCCTTTGCTGTCAGAGTGTACCAACATATACTTTAAATATATGGATATAAATGGCGGGCAGTCTGCGTTGTTTAAACGCGGACTGCCTGTTTGCTGTATTCAGCGGTTTGATTCGCAGTTCCCTTTTTATACTTCTGCCATACTATGAACAGTAACACCGTGTGACAAGTATGTCCTGAATCGTCATGGAAAGTTCTTTTAAAATTCATAAATTAGTGGTATAATAACTCAACACTTTTAAATCATAATGTTATGGTTCCTCCGCAAATACCCTTATATATCCTTATGTTTTATCTGGATGTGACGATATAGATGTCACATTCCAGATATAAGATTATAAAAACATATGGTCACCAGAATATAAGGTCAAAAAACCCGGGGATTTGCAGAAGAACCAGTTTTATTTGGTGAAGAAAGACATGAAGCAGAATAAACGAATTGCAAAACAGATGATCATTGATTTATGGATGTCCATCATTGTGGTGGCAGTCATTTGGCTGGTCGGGTTTTCTCTCATCAGCATGTATCCGGTTCCCGGATATATTCTGTGTGCGGGAGGTGGAATCTATCTTGTTGCGGCGATCGTTCATTATGAATATTCCGAACGCCTGATTAATAATGAGATTCTCGCTGCCGGATTCGAGCAGAGCCAGATACAGAAGAATCTTTTAAAACAGTTGCCTGTCCCTTATGTACTGACCGATGCGGAGGGAGCCATTCTCTGGTTTAATGACAGTTTCGCCGAGATGGTGGGGGAGAAGATTTCCAAGAAGAACATCACGCAGGTATTTTCCACGCTATATAAGAAGATGTTTCCCAAAGCAGGTACCGGCAAACAGTTGTGTTTGAGTTTGGACGGAAGGAAGTACCGGGTGGAGTGTAAGAGTGTTCTCATGAACTTTAACGCCGTTGAAGAAGTGCAGGGAGTCAAACCGGAAAAAGAAGAACCGGAAGAAAAAGACGAGACAGCCGATTCTCAGGATGTCCTTCTGGCGTTCTATTTTTTTGATGAGACGCAGCTTATGGATTACCAGGAAGAATCCAAGAGCAAAAGAATGGTAGCTGGCCTGATTTATATCGATAATTATGAGGAAGTTCTGGAGAATATGGAAGAGGTGCGCCAGTCACTGCTCCTTGCGCTGGTAGAACGAAAGGTCGTCCGTTATATGCAGAGTCTGGATGCCATCGTGAAAAAGTTTGAAAAAGACAAGTTCCTCTTCGTGTTTGAGGAGCAGAATCTGGAAAAACTGATGGAGACTAAATTTTCCATATTGGATGAGGTTCGGATGATCAATATCGGGAATGAACTGTCCATGACCTTAAGCATCAGTGTCGGCGTCAATGCACCGACCTATGTGGAGACCTATGAGAGCGCCCGCATCGCCATGGATCTGGCCCTGGGCCGCGGCGGAGATCAGGCTGTGGTCCGGGATGGAGATTCCATTTCTTATTATGGAGGGAAAACGCAGAAAGTAGAAAAAAGCACTCGAGTAAAGGCGAGGGTAAAAGCCCATGCCCTGCGGGAAATCATGATGACCCACGATAAGATTTTTATCATGGGACATAAGATTCCGGATGCAGACTGTATAGGGGCTGCCCTCGGACTATACCGGCTGGCGGTGGCCTGCGATAAAAAGGCATATATTGTCATGGATAAAGAATGCGCGGCCATTCGGCCGATCGTGGATGGTCTCACGAGGGATAAGAACGACGAGGAGGATCCGTTCATAAAAAATGAAGAGGCTTTAAGCCTCCGGGATAATACGTCTATGTTGATTGTTGTGGATGTCAATATTCCTTCCATGACGGAATGCCCTGAACTGGTCAAACAGGTGCAGACCATTGTCGTGCTGGATCATCACAGGCAGGGTAATGATACGATAAAAAAGGCTGTGCTCTCTTATGTGGAGCCGTATGCATCCTCGGCTTGTGAGATGGTGGCGGAGATCCTTCAGTATACCGTGGATAAACCGAAGCTTCGGCCGATTGAGGCAGACGCCATGTATTCTGGTATTCTTGTGGATACGGATAATTTTGTGGTAAAAGCAGGGGTCCGTACTTTCGAGGCAGCGGCTTACCTGCGCCGTGTTGGCGCCGATGTGACCCGTGTGCGAAAGATGTTCCGGGAAGATATGGAAGATTACAAGCTGCGGGCGGAGATTGTGAACCGGGCCGAGCTGTTGTATGATGAATTTGCCATCTCGACCTTTGACGGCAAGGATGTGGATGGCGCCACAGTCATCGGGGCCAAGGCAGCCAACGCGCTGCTTGACGTCCAGGGGATCCGGGGAAGTTTCGTGGTCACGGAGCTTACGCAATGTGTCTATATCAGCGCCAGGTCAATCGATGATCTCAATGTGCAGGTGATCATGGAGAAGTTCGGTGGCGGCGGGCACCTGACGGTGGCGGCGGCACAGCTGAAGGACAAGTCGCTGAATACGGTGGTGGGAGATCTGAAGAATCTCCTGACTACGATGAAAGAACAGGGAGATATATAATGTGGGGACAGACGATGTTTCCGAGTAGGTTATAGAATGAAACGTCTTGATAGCATGTGTCGCAGACTTCGTTGGTTGCGTCGGTTCCCTCCGCAATCCAAAGGCGTCTGCTCGTACATGTATCAAAGCCGTTTCAGATATAGAAGGATAATGAGGAAACATCTGTGTATTGGAAATATCCAGGTGTAGTAGTTACAGAGGGTGTTCTCTCAGAAGGTTATGTAAGCTGATAAGGGCTATGTAGAATAATTGTTAAGTATATTAGATAACAGGAGGATAGAATATTATGAAAGTGATTTTATTAGAAGATGTGAAGTCGTTAGGTAAGAAGGGTGACCTGGTGGAAGTGAGTGCAGGTTATGCCCGGAATTATATATTGCCGAAAAAGCTGGGCGTGGAGGCGACCAGCAAGAATATCAACGATCTGAAATTACAGAAAGCCCACGAGAATAAAGTGGCGGCAGAACAGTTAGCAGCGGCGCGGGATCTGGCGGCACAGATTGATGAAAAATCTATTGAACTGAAGATTAAGGTTGGAGAAGGCGGCAAGGCTTTTGGTGCGGTGTCCACGAAGGAGATCGCATCTGCGACCAAAGAACAGCTTGGCCTGGAGATTGACAAGAAGAAGATTGTTGTCAACGAACCGATTAAGAGCATTGGCGAACATCAGGTGAAGATTAAATTGCATCCGAAGGTTGCAGCAACTCTGATGGTGAAGGTGACAGAAAAATAATGCCGACAGTAGACGAGAATTTTATCAAACGCGTTCAACCCCACAATGAAGAGGCGGAGAAGTCTGTTCTCGGTTCCATGCTCATGGACAGGGATGCCATTATCGAGGCAGAAGATATTCTCGTAAAAGAGGATTTTTATCAAAGGCAGTATGGCATTTTGTTTGAGGCTATGGTGGAACTGTATCAGGAAGGGAAAGCCGTCGATCTCATCACGCTTCAGAATAAATTAAAAGAGAAAGATGTGCCGGAAGAACTGGCATCGCTGGATTTCTTTCGGGATCTGGTGGATATCGTGCCGACCTCGGCCAATGTGCGCCAGTATGCCCGAATCGTTCATGAGAAGGCGACGTTGCGTGCGTTGATTCGGGTGACAGAAGGCATCAGCAATGATTGCTATCTTGGCAAGGAAGAGACCCCGGCGATACTGGAAAAGACGGAAAAAGAGATCTTTGATCTCCTTCAGAACCGGAACCGGATGTCCGATTTTGTTCCCATTCAGGATATCGTGTTAAATACTCTCAATGCCATTGAGGAGGCGGCGAAGACCAAAGGACGGGTGACAGGGATCGCCACTGGTTTTACAGAGCTGGATTATAAGCTGACGGGACTTCATCCGGCGGAACTTATCCTTGTCGCGGCAAGGCCGGCCATGGGTAAGACCGCATTCGTCTTAAATGTCGCACAGTACGCGGCGTTTAAGGATAACCACGCGATTGCCATGTTCAGTCTGGAGATGTCAAAGGAACAGCTGGTTACCAGGCTGATGGCCTCGGAGTCCATGGTAGATTCCCAGCAGATCCGCACCGGCGATCTGCGGGATTCCGACTGGGAGAAGCTGCTGGAGGGCGCAGCGCTGATCGGTAATTCCAAGCTGATCATCGATGATTCGGCGACGTCATTAGCGGAGATTCGTTCCAAGTGCAGGAAATACAGGCAGACTTATCATGTGGAGATGATTATCATTGATTATCTGCAGTTGATGAGCGGGAGCAGTGCGAGAAGAAATGAATCGAGACAGCAGGAGATTTCTGAGATATCCCGCGCCTTAAAGGTTCTGGCGAGAGAGTTAAATGTTCCGATCATTGCCCTTTCCCAGCTCTCGAGGGCGGTGGAAGCCAGACAGGATCACCGACCGATGCTATCGGACCTGCGAGAGTCCGGTGCCATCGAGCAGGATGCCGACGTTGTCATGTTCCTGTACAGAGATGAATATTATAATCCGGATACGGAGAAGAAGAACCTGGCGGAAGTCATCGTTGCCAAGCAGAGAAACGGTGCCACGGGAACCATCGAGCTTGTATGGCTTGGCCAATATACGAAATTTGCGAATAAGGAGCGGATTCAATAGGGAACCGCTCCTTTTGTTATTCTGGCAAGTATCAGGTCGTAGTTTGACAAATGTATTGACTTCACAGTAGATCATAAGCCTTTTTGTCATATTTTAGAAGACGAATGGCATTGAGAATGCCTCTGAAATCTTGTTATACTATATATGGGTTTCGTTAACGTATGTGTGGCTGCGTTAATCAATATATGTGTCCGCTTTTTCGGACATCCTATAGTTGTAAAAGCGTTGAAGAGAATGCTTTTACAAAAAACATGGTATGACAGGAGCGTAAAGAGTATGAAGGAAAAAAAGTATTCCATTTCAGAAGCATCCAGACTCCTGGAGGTGGAAAATCACGTTCTCAGATATTGGGAAGAGGAACTGGAACTGAACATCCCAAGAAATGAGATGGGACATCGATTTTATCGGGAAGAGGAAATACAGCTGCTTAACTGCATCAAAGAATTGAAAAACAAGGGATTCCAGTTAAAGGCAGTAAAAGAAGTGCTGCCGGATCTCGAACAGAAAAAATTAATAGATGTACATAAACTACTTGCCACGCAAGTGGAACTGGAAAATAAAGAGGCAGAGCAGGAAGAAGAGGCGGAACAGGGGAAAAAAGCTTATCGGGAAGGGGACGAGCCCACATCCGGGAAAATACAGCTGGTACAGGCCAGAGATTCAGGTTCTGTGCCTCTTCAGAGTCAGGCAGGCGAATCATTGTCTATCCGAAGTAATGAAGAAAAAATGCGGGAATTTGAAGAGATCATGGGACGCATCATCGGACGAGCTTTGCGTGATCAGGCGGAAGCCATTGGGGATGTGATGGGCGATCGCATCAGTGACCGCGTAATCCGGGAGATGGATGATGTGCTGGACGAGCAGGAAGAAAGGGAGGAGGCGCGTTACAAAAAGTTGGACGAGGCCATTCGCCTTCATCAGAAAGCCAGGCAGGAGATTGCCGTCACGAAGGATGAAGGAGGAAGAAAGAAAAGCCTTTTTTTCAGAAAAAACAAGAGAAAGATATAAATACTTATTTGTTGGTCTTATGGACATGATATGTAAATATGGTATACGCGTGCCCTTATTTGATATGCAGATATTTTTGATTCAGGAGAAATATATATAGGAGAAAATATTATAGAAGACATTTTTTGGACAGGATAAATCTATCGGAAAATAAGATGTAAAAAGAGTGCCCTTGAATGGACACTCTTTTTACGTTGTAGGATATATATGAAGCAACTGGAATGATATGATAGAAATGAAAAGTGGCGGCATGACCATATATGTAAATGCGCCACAAAAAAATTGTTTTTGCTATAAAATTAATTATTTAAGGTTTATATAGGCTGCGCGAGCAGCAACAGCGCAAGTTCCGCAATCGATGCAGGTATCAGCGTCGATTTCATATTTGCCGTCGCCTTCGCTGATAGCGCCAACTGGACATTCACCCTCACATGTTCCACAGCTGATACAATCGTCAGAAATTACATATGCCATAATAAAATCCTCCTTTAAGTTTAGATGGTTACAAAATTAATTTGTTCTGTATCCCTATTCTATACTAGTTTTCCCCCAATATCAAGCCAAATTATCAGAAAAACTGTTCTAAAATTGTATTATTTTTTGAGCAAAAGCTATGAGTGTTTTAAGGAAAGGCGTAATAAAATGAATGATTTCATAGTTGCCTTTGTATCAGAGAGTAAAATATTGCTCCCCAAATGCATTAAAGTATAAATCTGATAATAAAGGATCACTCTGCCGGGAATCGCGTGACACGTTACGATAGTATTAAATAATTTTTAATATTTCTTTTTAGGGGTTGAAGGAATAGACATTATATCTTATAATGAAAAACATGGCAAAAAAAGCGTTATTTATGCAAAAAACTTCTTTTTTATGGATGATGGCAGATAGATATGGATTGCAGGAGGCTTAAATTCATGGATGACCGAGATAACACTCGTAAAAATGGAAAGCGGATGGTTGCCACTACGGTTATTGTGGGAATCGTGGTTGTCGCTGTGATCATTTCTTTTATTTTGTTGCGGCGCAGGGAGAATCATATTATTTCTGCTGCCAATAATACGGGGCAGACTGAAAGCGCGATTACAATGGACACGCAGGGTGGAAGCGAGGAGATCACCGATTCGGACAGTGGCGGGGAAGGAGTTTATCTGATTGAAGGAAATGAACAGGGGTCGAATCGTTATGAGCGGGTAGACAAGCTGTCTTATACAGATAGTGTCCGCTATACGAAGAAAGAATTATCCCAGTTGGATTCTTATGGACTTCTTCTTACCAGGAATGAGATATACGCCCGTCATGGATGCATGTTTAATGATCAGGCGCTTCAGGAATATTTTGAACTTCAGGACTGGTATGTGGCTCAGACGGCGCCTTCTGCTTTTGACGACTCTTGTTTTAATGAAGTGGAGAGCTATAATATAGACTTGATTACCTCTTATGAGATGGAACAGGGATCTTAACAGTTTAAAAATAAAGACGGGCAGGACAGGGAGAGGGAACTTATCATTGATAAGTTCCCTCTCCCTTATGGCTGGCACCATATTATTTGTCTGGTGCGTCACTTTCTATATGATTATTTATTTCCTGGAGACGAAAGCGGGAAGACCATCTTCTCCGAGAGGCACGTCCACTTTGCCCTGAATCAGCGGGCGCGCGTAGTTGATATAAGCGGAGGTGACATCGGTTCCGTCAGTGGTGATCCACTCAGCGGGTACGACCTTTTCCATGTTACAGACGACGTTGACGTCGACGAGACCGCAGTTCATCTGATAAGAATCCCCTTTGGTTTCATCGCGGATGAAAGAAACCATCTTTCCCGTTTCGCCATGGAGTGCTGCCTGCACGCCGAAAGCACCGGCTGTGGCTGCTTCCTGTTGATCCGTGGCGGACAGCATTGATGCGGAACAACGCTGGCTGACGTTAAATTCCACGGAACGGGCCTTTATGCCCAGGCGGGAGCGAACCAGATTCTCCAGGTATTTGCCGCAGCCTGCCAGCATCTTATGGCCGAAGGCGTCTGTGCCCACGGAGCTGTCGTATTCACAGATAAAGGTGCCTTTCTTGTCGTGAATGCCTTCGGATACGCAGACGATGACGTTGCAGTTCTTTTTCAGGCATCCGTTGACCTTTTCAAGGAAAGCCTCTTCGTCAAAAGCAGTTTCCGGCAGGTAGATCAGCATCGGATTGTCGCCAGGATGTTTTCTGGCAAGGGCAGCAGCAGCGGTAAGCCAGCCTGCATGTCTTCCCATGATCTCGATGATGGTTACAGATTCTTTTTCATATACGTTGGCGTCAAGAAAGATCTCGCGGACGGTGGAGGGCTCAGATTTGGAGGCGCTGCGGTATCCCGGCGTGTGGTCGCTAGGAATCG
>JAJQDO010000188.1 GCA_021202175.1 Clostridiales bacterium
TGCATGGTCATTTTGTTTTATATTAATCTTTAAACATTAATCCTATTGTTCTATTCGCTGTACCCCCGTGGTAGCGCCGATACTCTGAATGCTGATGACCGCCGTCACATTGGCATATTCGCCACATTCCCGCAGGCTCTTTCCTTCAACCAGGCCGGTGATAAACCCGGCGGCGAAATTATCGCCGGCACCGATCGTATCCACTGCTTTGACTCCCTGCAATACAGGAACAATCATCTCCGTGCCATCCTGACTGCGTATATAGCAACCTCTGGTGCCAATTTTGATGATCACATGCCCGACGCCGGTCTCCATGATGCGGTCCGCCACTTTGTAGAGATCCGTCTCATCCGTGATCAGGCAGGCTTCGTCGAAATTAGGGAAGAAATAATCCACATAGGACAGGGCTTCCGCGATATCTGCCAGTTTTTCGCCAAAACGCGGCTTGATCATATCTGTGCAGATGATCATCCCTTCCTCTTTTCCTTTTTGGAAAATCGCTTTGAGCGCCACAGCGTCAAGGCTGGCATTATTAAATATGCTGCCAAAAGAAAGGATTTTCGCTCCTTTGATCACAGAAAGATCGACATCTTCGAGAGTCATTTTCCATAAACTCCCATTACGGTTGGTAATAAAGGTACGCTCCCCATCTGCCGTGACCATTCCGATATTGATGGAGGTATCCACCCCATCTTTTTGTTTTACGCCTGTCGTATCAATCCCATTTTCTCTGCAATGATGAAGAATAAAATCTCCCACCGCATCCTTGCCGATCATGCTGACCAACGCCGTCTTCTTTCCCAGCCGGGAAATAATCGTCGCCTCGTTTACGGCATCGCCGCCGATGGTCATGGCAATCTGATCCAAAGGGTAGGATTCGTTATCAAAAAGCTCCCGGCTGACGGGGTACAGCGGAATATCAACTAACGTTGCGCCAATGCAGAGAACATCCATCTGTTTTTTCAATCTCATTATGCCTTTCTTTTTCTGATCGTCTTATTCAGCTCTACTCAGCTTTTCCATCATCACCAAAGAGGATGATTTTTTCCATCGCGCGCTGTTTTACTGCTGCCCGAACCGCTCTTTCCAGTTCCAGGAACGGCTTGTCCGTATTCGCCGCCACCGCCTTCATCGCTGCCTGGCAAAGCTCGGTATGAATATTGATCTTGGAGATTCCCAAAGAAATCGCCGTACGGATATCTTCGTCACCGATACCGGACGCGCCATGAAGAACCAACGGTACAGACACAGCCGCGTTCACTTTCTCTACGACCTCAAAATTCAGCTTCGGTTCTGAAGTATAGACACCGTGCTGATTTCCGATGGCTACCGCCAGCGAATCACAACCGGTGCGCTCCACAAACTCTGCTGCCTGCGACGGATCGGTATACTTATAATTTGCCAACGCTTCCTCATAGATTGTCTCGTTGCCCACATGGCCAAGTTCCGCTTCCACCGGAATTCCGCGCGGATGGAAATAATCGACCACTTCTTTTGTCAGTCGAATATTTTCTTCAAAATCGAACGCAGATGCGTCACGCATCACAGAATTCATGCCGTGGTTATATGCATTTTGCACGATCTCCATGCTGCGGCCGTGATCCCAATGTGTAATGACAGGGACAGTGGCTTTCTTTGCCATGGACACCATCATCCAACAGAAATCTTCGAAGGAAGTATTTCCGACAAAACCCGTCCCGAAAGAAATGATGATTGGGGCCCGCAGCTCTTCTGCCGCATCAATGACGCCCATCAACATCTCTGCATTCCAAACATTAAAATGTGGAATAGCGAATTTTCCTGCTCTAGCTTTATTTTCCCAGTATCTGATATCTGCCAACATTTTTCTGTCTCCTCATTCCATACCTTTTCCAGAAAATAACTTTATGTCTTTTTCTGTGTGACGGCCGCCTTGCACATGGATATACTATGTATTCTTTGGCCGTGTAAAAATTCTTGTTACTTAATACTATAAAAGGTTAATCAGTCACTTATTTTAATAACTCCCTTAATGATATCCTGCTTGCAATTTACCGATTCATCAAACGCTCTCTGTACATCCTGATAATCGTAGATATTGGTTACCATGGACTTCACATCAAACCTTCCCGATGAGATTGCCTCGATCGTCATCGGATAATTGTTCGCATAACGGAATACCGTCTGGATCGTTACTTCCCGGTTAATCTTCAGGAAATTAATCGGCACCTCTCCGGAAATGGTGCCAACCATCATAATCTTTCCGCCCCGAGCCACGATATCCGGCGCCTGACGGGCAGTCACCGCAGAGCCGGCGGTCTCAAACACGATGTCAGCGCCCAGATCTCCGAGAATCTCTTTGCAGCGGGAAACCGTATCTTCCTCCATGCCATTAACCACTTCCATCGCACCCAATTTTTTTGCCATGGACAGTCGTTTCGGAAGGACATCCACCACTACAATCTCCGTCGCGCCAAGACTCTTGCATCCTTGCAGCGTCATCAGGCCGATACATCCCGCACCGAGTATGACGACCTTTTTCCCGAGGCGCGCGCCACTCTCCAGTGCCGCATGCATCCCCACGGCTGCCGGTTCCACCAGGGCACCTTCCATGGTATCCATGTTATCCGGCAATTTGTAGGTAAAGCTTTCCGGATGCGCCAGATAATTCGTCAGCGCTCCCCGGTAATTCGGCTGCGTGGCCATAAAATCCACATCCGGGCAAATATTGTACTTCCCTTCCAGACAATATTTACATTTGCCACAGGGAACGCCTGGCTCAATGTTTACCCGGTCCCCCGGCTGAAATCTGGTGACCTTCCTGCCAACTTTGACAACCGTTCCGGCACATTCATGCCCCAGACCGATCTTTTGATTCGGATCTTTGGGCGGTATAAATGGACCAAACTGAAAACCATGCACATCGGAGCCACATATACCAACATATTCCACTTTCAAAAGGACTTCATCATCCTTCGGTTCCGGCATCGGCGCTTCTCTGATTTCCATCGTTCCCGGGGTCACCAGAATCGCTTCTGAATTTTTCATGACATGTCAACTCCTCTTTTTTGAGTTCTATAAATACATTCTTCGTTATCTTAAAAATTCCTACGTTGACTCGCCCGACAAAAGCCCACTCTAAAGTTGCTGAACACTATATTTTGTATGCATTTGAGTTCAAACAATACCATATACTGTACTTAATTCCAAGAGAATAGGCTTTTGCCGCTTGAATCTAGTTTTGTTTATAAAAATGGATATTCCATCAGTCCTCATCATCAAAATCGTAATGGAAGATAACCTTGATCGCTTCCTTGGAAGCCATCGCGTCAAATCCTTTTTCATACTCGGACAGGCCCAGTCTGTGAGTAATCATCGGCTGCACCTTGATCTGACCGGAAGCAAGCAGGCGAATGCAATTTCTCCAGCTTGTGGAATCATAAGCCATATGACCGATAATGCTCTTATTCCAGGAAGTGATATCGTTGATAGAGAACTCAAGCGGCTTGAATCCCATGCCGACACGAACCACTTCGCCGTTCGGACGGAGCATTTCGATGGCCTGTTTCAAAGCGATGTTCGCGCCGGAACACTCCACGACAAGACCCAGGTTATCTCTGCCACAGATTTCGGTACATCTCTTTACCACGTCTTCTTTCGAACCATTCACGCAATGGGTCGCGCCAACTTCCATAGCCACCGGGAAGCGAGTAGGCACGTCCTCGTCCAGACCAACCATCACGATATTCACTGCGCCCATGATTCTAGCAATCTGCACGGAAAACAGACCAAGTGGACCGGTACCGAACACAACCACATCCTGTCCTGGAAGAAGATGAGACTGCTGCGCTACTGCTTTGTAAGCGTTACAGATTGGATCAAGAACTGCTGCTTCTTCATATTTTACATTTTCCGGAATCTCCCAGATTGCGCTCTTATGGATACGAAGGATTTCACCCGGAATCTTACAATATTTAGAAAAACCGCCACCCCAGATGTTGTTATCCAGTCCAAGGTTCACTTTATTTTCACAGCAAAGGAAATCTCCTCTCTCGCAGGCCGGGCAGACACCACAGACATGCGCGCTGTTATCCGAAACGATGCGCTGTCCAACCTTCCAGTCTTTCACCTCGGAGCCGACTTCCACGATATCGCCAGCAAACTCATGTCCACGGATGGAATTAAATTCATCGGATCCGCTGTCCACTCTCCAATGCTTCATATCTGCTCCGCAGATTGCTGCCGCTTTAATCTTGACGATAATATCTTCTGGTCCGCAGGTCGGTTTCGGTACATCGATCATCTTGTAACTTCCAAATGCCTGTCCAAATCTTGCAATAGCTTTCATAAGCAACCTCCTTTTTAAAATGTGATGCGTGCCGCAACAACTGTAAATGATTTTTATGCTTTGATTTTACAAAATTCTTACGCTTCTGTCAATGTTTTTTCTTCGTTTCAAAGATTTTTTCTGTTTTTCACAAATTTTAGGCCGAAAATTTTATATTTGAAACAAAAACAAAATCTTTTGTTTTAAAAATTAAGCGTTTTGAATCGGAACATAAAAATGTCTCTCAGTTTTTCATTTTTCTTTGTATTTTGTATGCAACATTTAATATTTTGCTTGTAAAAAATCATGGATAAAGAAAGCATCCCTGCTGAAATTATGTTTTCTGCAATATATATTTTTTATCTTGATTCAATTATTTTCCTGTGATAATCTATTTACAAGAAAAAACGCCTTGTTTGCTTACGCTTTATAGATGTCAATAAACTTTCTTATTTATATATTTCGAATTATGAAACTACTTGCTAATCTCTTACTTAATATAAAACCAGGAGGTAATCCCATGTCTAAACAACGACCACCTGTGGGAATTGAAGATTTTGAAAAATTACGTTCCGGAGAGTTCTATTATGTAAATAAAACCGGCATGATCAAAGAACTCCTGGAAAACTGGGGAGAAGTCAATCTTTTTACCCGCCCACGCCGCTTCGGAAAAAGCCTGAACATCAGTATGTTGAAATCATTTTTTGACATCAGAACTGATACTACTCTATTTCAGGGTCTGGATATTACAAAAGAAACCTCTCTTTGTCAGAAATACATGGGACATTATCCGGTCATCTCTCTATCGCTTAAAGATGTTAATGGGTCTGATTTTGCGGAAGCAAAAAATCAGATGTGGAATTTGATACAAGTTGTGGCAGAACAATTTGATTATCTGCAAGACAGTGAAAAACTGAACACGCGCGACAAACAGAACATCATGCAGTTGAGTGAAGGAAATGGCAATTTGGAAAGCAGTCTGCATCTGATTACCCGACTTCTTAACAAACATTATGAAAAAAAAGTTATCATCCTAATTGACGAATATGATGTCCCTCTGCAAAAAGCAGAATTAAACGGGTATTATGATCAGATGTCGGATTTCATCAGCCGCTTTTTCAGTTATAGTATGAAATCCAATCAGAACATGCTGTTTGCCGTTGTGACCGGATGTCTGCGTGTTGTGTACAGAGAAACATTCACTGGATGTTTCTCTGCATCCAATGGAAAAGAAAGCATTTTTACTGGCTTCAACAATCCAAAAGTTCATACCATCGTGGATGATCAGTATGACGAATGGTTTGGATTCACCGATAAAGAAGTTCGAGACATGTTGGATTATTATGACTTGAATAAATATTACGAATTAACCAAACAGTGGTATGACGGCTATCGTTTCGGAACAGTAAATGTATATTGTCCCTGGGATGTTATCAACTGGTGCGAACAGTTACGCCGCAGCCAGGACCACATGCCAAAAAATTTCTGGTCGAATTCCAGCAGTAATGATCTGATTCCTCGTTTTATTGCGATGGCCGATGAAACGACAAAATGGGAACTGGAAGAACTTTCGGAAGGAAAAAGTATCGACAAAGTAATCCAGGAAGAACTAACTTATGCCGAAATGAACCAAAGCATCGACAGTTTATGGAATGTCTTGTTTACAACAGGTTACCTGACGCAATGTGGAAGAAATGCAGATGGAACCTATCGTCTTGTTATCCCTAATCAAGAGATTTATAACCTGTTTGACTATCAGATTAAACAATGGTTTTATGCCAAAATTGAGGGCAGCCTGCTCCCTCTTTACCAGGGTTTCGATAAAAACAGTGCCAAAGATATCGAGGCAACGATAAATGCATGTCTGATAGATTCCATCAGTTTTTTAGACGGCGGAAACACCCACGAAATGAAAGAGTCATTTTATCATGGTCTGCTTCTTCGAATGTTGCGTGGGAGACGTGGATGGAGAATCAAATCCAACCGCGAAGCTGGTAATGGCCGTGCGGACATCATTCTTATCGATCAAATCAAAAAATGCGGCTATATTATCGAAGTAAAATATGCATTGAAAAACACAGAATTGCTTCAAGATGCGAAAAAAGCTCTGCTACAAATTGATGATACCTTGTATGATGCGTATTTCAGTGATTCTGACATCGATAAGATTTACCATTACGGCATCGCCTTTCACAAAAAGAAATGCAGGGTAATGACTACAAAATAATAAAACAGCACCATCTGCTTATGATATGTTTATAATCAGATGATGCTGTATTTTATTTTGCTTTTTTATTAAAAAAATACTTATGATTAGAAAATAACTTATGCCTGACCCACGCTTCCACAAACCTTCATCTTGCTCATCACATATTTCTTGACTTCTTCGCGTCCGCGCGCATTGTATTTTTTTGGGTCGAAGGTTTCCGGGTTTTCGGTTAGCACAGCCGTCACGCCTCTGGAAAAGGCAATTCGCAGGTCCGTCGCGTAGTTGACTTTACAGATACCTCTTTTGATGCACTCGAGCACTGCTTCATCCGGCACGCCAGAGGTTCCATGAAGAACCAGCGGGATGCTCACAACCTTGCGACTCTCACTTAGTCTGTCCCCATCCAGTTTTGGAGTGCCCTTGTACACACCATGAGCAGTACCGATGGCTACCGCCAGGGAATCGACGTTCGTCGCTTCCACAAAAGCTCTGGCTTCTTCCGGGTCCGTGTAGGGATTTCCCTCCCCACCGACAAGGTCATCTTCCTTGCCGCCGACTTTCCCCAGCTCCGCTTCCACAGGGATGCCGGCAGGATGGCAGGCGTCCGCTACTGCTTTGCTGACAGCGATATTTTCTTCAAATGTGCCATGGGAGCCGTCAATCATGATTGATGTGTAACCCGCTCGGAAAGCCTGCATGGCCAGCTCAAAACTGTTACCGTGATCTAAATGCATCACTACGGGAACGGTGGCTTTCTCTGTCGCCGTCCGCACGTTAGCATAATAGTATTCCAGATCAGCATATTTTACAGTGGACGGTGTGGTCTGCAAGATGACCGGGGACTGCAGTTCTTCCGCTGCCGCGACCACCGCCTGTACCATTTCCATGTTTTCCACGTTAAAAGCACCTACAGCGTAACCTTCCTGCTGCGCCTTAAGAAGCAATTCTTTGCTGGTCGTCAACATTGCTTTCCCCTCCTGTCTGTCCTGCTGCGTATTCGTAGTCTTCCATGAACTGCGCTACCGCGTCCAGTGCCAGCTCTTTCGGATCGAGGCTGAGCTCTCCGTGGCATACCTTCCGGTACTGGATCGGCATATACTGATGGAGCATGTTCATCGGGATCCTGTATTCCCTGAGGTTTTCAAACAGCTGATTAATGCTTTCCTGAATCTTTGGGTCACCTATATAATAACGAACGCGGTCAGAATAGCTGTATTTTCTTGCCAGGCCTAGCTGTTTGAAGTTTCCATGATAGTGTTTCTTCCAGTTATCCGGATTATCCGTCATCACCTCCTCGATGGTCTCGATCAGGCTCGCGCGGCGGCTGGCCGGCACCAGTTCCTTCTCCATCATGGACAGGGCGAATAATCCTTCCCGGAATCCATAGGTCACGGCCGGTCCTACCTTTAAGATGGCGATGCCGTCCACCACCATGTCACGCAGGCTCTGTGCCGTCTGGTAATCGGTGGAATGTCCTTCAAACACGATATCCGGATATTTTTTCAGTTCCGCGCAAAGAGCTTCCGCCGCTTTACTGTCATAATAGAATACCTGATCATCGCCAAACTCCACGCCGGGCTGAACCACGACAGCGATCACGTCCTTCATGCCGTCGGGCACGCCTGCCTCGGCAAATGCTCTGTTATATGCCTCCACGGTCTCTTCAAAAGTTTCCGGTCTGGTGACAGCAAGCATATCTTCCTCTTCCTGCGCGCCGCCGGGAATCGGAACCTCGGACCCCACGATGAATACCGGGCGCATCGCCTCTGGTTTCACTTTTAAAAGGTCCTCATAAGCCTGCATGCACACTTTGTAAAGCTGCACGCCTCTTCTGGCGATGGTATCTGTAGATAACATGCCTTCCGGGTCATCGGCCACTTTCATGCTGGTGTCCAGATGGATCTTGGTAAATCCGGCATGAACATATTCATATACCAGTTCTTCCGATTTCTTCATCGGCACTTCTTCCGGGTCATTCTGCCAGGTCAGCGGTCCCAGATGGGCTCCGCCGAGGATGACCTGCTGTTCCGGCACGCCGATCTTCTCCGCCATGGCGAGCACCATCTGATAATAATCCGCCGGTTTCATACCTGTATACCCGCCATACTGGTTCACCTGGTTGGCGGTCGCCTCGATGAGCACCGGTGTCCCGAGTTTCTTTGCCCGGATCAGGCATTCCTCCAGCACCAGCTCATTGGCGGTACAATAAGAGGGAATTCCAACTAAATTGCCACTCTTTCTCTGCTCCATCATGATATGTAAAGGATGTTTCATGTTCGTTTCCTTCTTTCTTTTCCATTCTTTTTTATCTGATTTACCATAGTGATAATCTTATAATATACCCATTACAGTGGACACTCGAATTCTACTCCGTGTGCATTACTCCACACTTCACTTTTAAGTTCCAATTCCATTTCCCGTTTATTTCTCCGAATCAATCAGGATCTTGCCTTTTACCGCTCCCGGCGTCTTGTACATCTCAAACGCGTCCGCGATCTGGCTCAGTGGTACTTTTTTAAAGATAAAGGAATCGTCGAATTTCAGTTCGCCCGTCTTGAAATAATGCGCCGCCAGGATCCATTCATCTCCCGGATATGGCGCGCTGTAAGACATCCAGGAACCGGTCAGGTAAAACTCCTTGCGGTTGATGTTCTCCCACTGGTCTACCGTAAAGCTGAGTTCCTTTGTGGGCGTCCCCACGAAGCATACGTTCGCTTTGTTCGCTGCCAGCTCGAAGGCCATCCGCATGGTGACCACATTTCCTGCCGTCTCAAAAACATAATCATAACCACGGCCGCCGGTCAGTGCCATCGCCTTTTCCATATAATCTTCTTCCAGCGTGTTGATGCCGGCTGTTGCCCCCAGCCGTTTACCAAGTGCCAATCTCTCTTCCGCAATATCGCAGACAACGGACTCTCTGGCGCCAAAGATCTTCGCCCACTGCATTACGAACATACCGATGGTTCCTCCACCAAGAATAGCAACGGTCCTGCCACCTTCAAAAGGAGTCCGTTTGAGGCCATGAAGCGCTACCATTGCCGGCTCAAAGAAAGCACCCTGCTCAAAGCTCACCTGGTCTTCAAACTTCACCACATTCTTTTCCGGGACGACCACATATTCCGCGAAGCTTCCGAACTGCCTCGAACCGATAAAGCTGTAATGCTTGCAGAGGGAATAATTTCCCTTCTGGCAGTCCTCACATTTCATGCAGGGGACCAGCGGCACACCGGCCACCCGATCACCCACCTGCAGTGTGCTTACCTCATCACCGATCTCATCCACCGTACCGGAGAATTCATGTCCCAGCACGTTGGGGAAGAAATGGCATGCGTCTCCGTTTACCCTCGGGATATCCGATCCGCAAATCCCCGTGTATTTTACTTTGATCCGAACCTGCCCTTTTCCTGCCTTCGGCGTCTCTATCTCTTCATAACGTATATCTTCTCTGGCGTGTACAACTCCAGCCTTCATGTTTTTGCCCTTCTTTCTATCGTTTTATGATGTTTCCCCTGCTGCCCTGTTGTGTCATGAACGGATCCCGGATCATGCCGCAGTGGAAAACGCACAATCCCCTTTGCGGAAAGCTTTGCTGTTTTTCCATTCTGTATTTTGTATGCAGTATACAATATTTTGATCGTAAAAGAATGCCGGGTAAAGAAAGCATCCCCTGAACCCTCTTTACCCGTTTCTCCATGTCCGCGTTCCAAGGATCATCTGATTCATTTTTCATGCGTAAGGTATCCACCCGCTATCCGCATGTACGAAGTGTTCATCACAACACAACTTTCATTTTTATAATACCGTTCTGTATCCCCTAAGTCTTATATAGTAATGACATACATCTTCTCACGGCCTGCCTTTTTATTGAAACTGACATCTTTCAAACTATCGTTTTCTCAAGTTTTTTCCAGTCAACATAAGGTTTTATTACCCGTATATGAATCTTCTTATACCCATTCTACAAGTACCTATTCTCTATCCTGCATATATTCTACATAAAGTCATCGTCCGCTTCCGCTGCCGCCAGCTCTGCCGCTCTCTGTCTGGAATGCATGACGGCGAAGACCATACATACGATATAGATTACCGCGATGACCGCCATGCCACCCAGGTTTTCTCTGGTAAATAACTGGGTAAAAATGTAGGTAATCGGGCATCCGCCCTGGTCCATAGCTGCCAGTGTACTTCCAGACTCTATCGCTCCTACGGAAACGCCGAGAGCCGTCGTCCAGCCCACCGTCTGATTGGCAATCCAGATGGTCATTGCCATGATGCAGGAACCGGAGATCAGTGTACGGAACAGATTCCCTTTGTGAACCGCTACCGCGATGGCGATAAAGAATCCGATCGTCGCCAGGTCGCCAAACGGAAGGATACGGTTGCCAGGCATGATAATGGCAATCAATAAGGTGATCGGGATGAACAGGATACCAGCGGTCACCACTTCCGGGTCACCGAGAAGGATAGCCGGGTCCAGTCCGATATAGAAGTCGGAATCTTCTCCAAAATGGCTGTGCATGATCTCTTTTGCTCTCTCAGAAATCGGAAGCAGACCATCCATGATACATTTAATGACCTTCGGCATCAGGACCATGACTGCCGCCATCTTCACGCCCAATGGAAGCGCGGACTGTGGATCATATCCTGCCAGAAATCCGATGATCGTCCCAAGGATAAATCCGATGCCAACCGGTTCACTGAGGACGCCGATCTTCTCCTGCAGGCCATTGATGGAACGATTGACCTTTTTCAGTCCCGGAATCTTTTCAATAATGGCATCAATAAGACAAGCGATTGGCGCCATATAAGCTGAAGTCCCATGAGGAGCCGTGAGGCCGTCCAGCTCAAAATAATCTGCCAGAAGCGGGGCCCACAGGTCACCCAGTTTAAATGTGATGATCGAATGGACAGCCTCCCCGAGGATCCCGATCCAGAGAGTTCCTGTAACTGCATAAGCGATGGCCCCGGTAAAGGCAATATGCCACACATTCCAGATATCGATATTAATCGTTTTGGTTGTCTTGGTCGCGAACATGATCAGGTTGATAGCGATCGATAACGGGATCGCGATCGTTGCCACGACGGAACCCCAGGTCACGCCGCTCATTCCCGGCCAGCCCACTTCCACAATCGAAAGGCTCACGCCCAGACGGTCGGCCATCGCCTGTGCCGCCGGACCCATGTTGTCGTTCATCATATCTACGATCAGTCCCATCCCGACGAATCCGACACCGATCATCAGACCGGAACGGATGGCTTTTCCCACTTTTACACCGATGATGATCGCTAAGATCGCGATGATGATCGGAAGCATTACCGATGCGCCCATATCAATGATGTAATTGATGACGAAATAGGCGCCATTTAAAAATGTAGTCATTTTCTCTCCTCCATAATTTCTTTTTCATGAACATCCCCGGTATGACATCTCCAAAATAATCCGGCATGCTGCCGGTCTGTTCCGTTATGTTTGAGATGTCATACCAGCTGACCAGCCCCTGTCCGTTCCGGACTGATCAGCTTTTCTCTTTTTATCTTTTGTAATCTGCCTGCTGTGTTCCGGGCTGTGGTCAGATCAGTCACGCAGTACCTTGAGGATTGCTGCCTCCGTCTTTGCCACGCCCACTCCGGAGACGAAAGGCATTCCCGTGATCAGCGGCACGCCAAAATCACGTCTTACCTTGGATGTTGTCACGATCAGGTCCGCCGGAAGATTGGATTCGATCTCAGAGATCCTTACCTGGCAGATGGAAACGTCGACGCCGTTTTTCTGACAGAGTTCCACGACCTTATTTGCTGCTACTGTTGATGTTGCGACTGCTCCTCCGCATGCTACGATGACTTTCTTCTTCATAATGTATTCTCCTTTTCTTTGATCACTTCAATAATCTGTTTTGGTTCGGTTGCTGTTGTCAATTCCGTTAAAACGTTCTTATCCTGGATGATGGTTATGATCCGCTGCAGCTGCTCCAGATGTCCCTTCGGGTCATCCACTGCCAGCATGAACACGACCTTCGCGTCCACATAATCATCATCGCTTCCCATCTGCACAAATGTGACCGGCTTATCCAGGATAGCGATGGCCGTCGCCGAACTGTTCACATGGCTGACATCCGTGTGCGGGATGGCCACGCCAAATCCATCAATATCCAAGCCTGTCGGGAAATCCTTTTCCCTGTTGATCAGTGCCTCTACAAAAGAATCCTTCGCATATCCGCCTTCGATGATCTTCGAGCCGACCTGCTTCATCACATCGTCGCTTGTATCGGCTTCCACATCTGTCAGGATAAGAGATTCCTTTAATTCTTCCCAGATCATCTCTCCTTGTCTCCTTTACTCCTGTTGCTGTTAATCCGTTGTTGCTGTTTCCTTGTTGTTATTGTTGTGCTTTTTTATTATTTATTTGTTTCTTTGTATGGTGTTTAAAAATTATCAGTTCTTTGTATGGTGTGTATGGGTTATGGGTTATCTTCATTGTCGGGTTACTTTTCACAGTTTTTAAATTTGCTTCCTGTAAAATGGGCTGTTATTATTCTGTTACTTTATTTTGCAGGATAATAATGCTTTCGTTATCAGGTTGCTTTTCGTTTCAAGATTGATACAACCGGTTTGTTCTTTCTTTACATGTATCCTATCATTTCTTTTGCACAATGAAAAGTCAAGACTCTTTCCCGTTTTGTGCAAAAATATAGATTAGTTGAATTCCTTTCACAAAAATGGAACAAAACTGACATGCCAACTTTTTGATATGATGTGGAAAATGCACAAAAGAAAGAAAAGAGCGTACATAAACACATCCATAAAAGGTCGTTTTATCTTATTGTAACGAAGCTTTCTAAAAAGATAAAAAAACACCGCAAAAACAATTCTCCCATTGTCTTTACGGCGTTTTTTGTCCGTTCCTGTAGCCAGTCAATGATTGAGACGCTACACTAATTCACCACTTCATATTCATATTTTTCGATAATAGATGCCGCCTCCTGCGATGTCTTGCAGTTGTGGAGCATGTCCTTCACCTTTCCGTCCTGGAGCATGTTGACCAGATTAAAAAATGCTTTCAGATGCGTTTTGTGGTCCACGGCGCTCAGGCAGCAGACGAATTCCACCGGGTCAAATTCTTCCTCTCCAAAGGGCACCGGATTTTTCAAGCGGATGAGGCTCATCCCCACCTTGATACTTCCTTCCTCCAATCCCTCATGCGGCATGGCAAAACCGGGAGAAAGCACTACATAGGGTCCATTCTCTTCGATATTATGTATCATCGCATCAATGTACCTGTCCTCGATATATCCGGAGTCGAGAAGTTTTTGTGCCGACTTGTGGACGGCGTCCTTCCAGTCTGCGCATTCCACATCGAGCGTAATGTGACTGGCCGGCAACAGATGATGCAGGTAAGGAGAAAAGATTTCCGCATCGGCTTCCACGGACTGATTCATATAATATCTCACTTCTTTGCGAATCCGCTTCATCAAGGCATCGGCCATCATCCCATCCGGGAGCATCTCGTGCACGATCGGGTCGATGCAGTTGATCACGCCTTTTGCGGAGATTTCTTTTTCTTCGACACAGGAAGGAAGATTCCGGCTGTCGCGCAAGGCGTCAATCTTATTTCCCACACGAAGATAATCCTCGTCATTCAACAACGGAGAAACGACCACATAATCAATCTTACAGTTGGGCAACGGTACCGTAGAGATGATAAAATCGGCCTTCCCGCTCTCTATGCCTGCCGCTTCATGAGAGGATACGATATCCACAATATGAAAATTGAAATGTTTCTTTAATTTTTCCAGCAGCAAATGAGACGTTCCAATCCCGGCATGACAGGCGACAATCACATGAAAGGCCACTTCCTTATTCTTTTTCCGTTCCAGGGCGGCACAGATATGCACCGCGATATATCCTTCCTCCACTTCCGTCATATTCCGGCTCATGTGCTTCAATATAATGCTGGCGCGCCGTTTCACCGCCTCCAGGACCTCTGGATTCTCATTCAGGACCTCATCGATGATGGGGTTTTCCTGGAATGAAGGCGGACGATCCGAAAATACCGAACGCAGATGATTTGAAAGGCTTTCAAAGAAATCATAATCTCCGTTCAGATTGATTTCCAGCTCATCCGAAATACTCTCGATAAACTGTCTGGTGATCATCTGTATCTTGATGATGTCATTATTTACATTTTTTTCTTTTAAATAATGTGCCCGCTGCAGCTGCTTACTGAAAAAGCATACTTCGGATTCTGTCGTATTGATGTGACAGTACTGGGAAATGTATTTTAAGATATCCTGTGCCATCCGATATTTGTCATTATTGACGTAATCCTGTTTTTCAACATACTCTCCCTGGATATTTCGATCGATCATGATTCCCAGATACAGCAAAATCTTGCGGAAGGATGCGTCTGTGAGAAAACTTTTGTGGACATGCTCCTGCTCATTGACAATCTTCTGAATGATAATGCGGTTTCCCGCCTGAACACTGATATGCTGCTCCACAATCCCCTGTTCAGTCGCACCGCCTCTTGTCCTGGACATTTTCATGATGAAAAGGCGTTTCGCACTTTCCTTGCCCTCCACGCGAAGGCCCTTGTTGGGATGGGAAATCACCTCCATACCATTTTTATGAATCATTTCCTTGATATCATCAAGGTCCCCGATAATCGTGGCCCTAATGACAAACAGACTGTCCGCTATCGATGAAAGCGTGATGTATTCGGAAGACCGGACCAGAAACACCGCCGCCATCTTTTTTCTCTCCTCTTTGGACAGCTTGTACTGGTAGAAATCTCCCTCCATCACATAGACGAGTACCTGGGAAAAATCCTCATGCTGACGCACGATTCCACCACGCAACAGTTCTAACTTATGCAGCCCGTTTTCTTCCAGCACATCATTAATCGCATTCAAATCATTGCGGATCGTCCTCTGTGAAACCTCATACTCCTCCGCAAGCGCGGCAATGCTGGTTTCCTTTTTCTCTTTGCTCAATTTCTGTACGATAGACAGCGTTCTCTTGTTCATGTATTCCCCCGTTCTGGCATTTTCTCCGCAGTTCTAACGATAAACCTTCTCTGATAGCTTAAAGTATATCCCACTTCTCTTGTAAAAAAAAGTAGAAAATGCTTCCGGTTAGTTTACGCGGATTTCTACTATTTTGGAGAAACAACATGAAATAATATACCGGGGCTAATGTCTATTTCTTCTCAAACATACATTTCCTCTTATAAAAAGCGATTCCATATTTCGATATATTCCCCAAATCATAACCGAGAAAATATTCATCGTATTTCCGGCTTTCTATCTGTCGCAACCCTTCCTGTGCCATATCTTTTAACACGGATGATTCGACAGCATATTTCACTTCGATAATAATACCTGTATTTTTTATTCTATCGATTAAAATAATATCTGCGCGCCCATCACCGGCTTCTCGATTGGATTTTACAACCCAGCCGCGTCTTCCTTTCACCAGACCCAAAAGCAACCCATGATAGAAGGACTCCTTCTGTTCCACGGTATTGCCGCCATCCATGAAACTGACAGATTCTTTCAAACAGGAATTAATCTGTTGTTGAATCTCCTCTGCTTTTCCACGATCCATCGCTTCATAAAGTACCTGTAATCCAACTTCTATTTTTGTTAAGATCCATTTTTTTATCTGCTGGTGAAAAATGCTCCGTACTTCTTTGTTCGGAATAGCCAGTTTATAAGTCCCGTCTTCATTCCGCCCTCGCTGTGTCAGATAACCGGTTGTGAACAAAACGCTCCAGAGATTATCAATACTTGCTCCGATATCTTTATAGGTTAATTCCATGGAAATGGATTTGTCAACGCAATGCCCTTCTGACAAGGTTTCCAGGTCAAATCGTGTCGTTTCATCCGCCATTTCAACAAACTGATATACGATATTATTTTCGCTCACATTCGCCCAATAGTTTTCGGGTACAGCATCCCGGTCTGCTTCTAACGCTTTACACCACTTAATCACATCCCAAGGGCAGTATATATTCTGCGTTTTTCCCATACAGTAGCCATCATACCAGTCTTTCGTAATCTGATAGTAATCCTGCAAATTATATGCACGCAACATTTGCTGAACTTCCACGTCTGTGAATCCAAACCACTCACCAAATTGAGGGTCAAGCATGGTATGCGTATCTGGATTATTCAGATCCGAAAAAATACTTTCTTTAGAAACTCGCATACAACCAGTCAGAACACTGAAGTATAACGCCTCATTTGATTTCAATGCATATCCAAATAATTGACGAATCAGCTTGACCATATCGCCATAATATCCGTTTTCCTGCGCTTTTTGCAGTGGTGCATCATATTCGTCAATTAAGATAATCGTTTTCTTTCCATAATGCTTATAAAGCATTCTGGACATCAGCCTCAACCCTTCCTGCTGGTTCCCATTCCCTTCACTCAAATCAAAAATCTTTCGTTTATCCCTTGCATTCAGCACTTTGCTGTCCTGCAGATGATCAAGTTCTTCCGCAGCTTCCGTAATTACACTCCACAGCTGTGTTTTGGCTTCCTCAAAGGAAACGCCACTCACTTGTTTCAACGAAACAGAGATTACAGGAAACTGCCCCATATATTCCTCGCAAAGCGCAGTCTCTCTGGAAATCTCCAATCCGTCAAATAAACTTTTGTTCGTTCCAATTTCAAAAAAATACTTGAGCATACTCATGTTCATGCTTTTACCAAATCGACGTGGACGTGTAAATAGATTCACCTTACCCCAATTTTCCAAAAGCTCTTTTATCATTCCCGTCTTATCAACATAATAAAATCCCTGCGTCATAATATCAGCAAAATCGTCGATACCGATTGGCATTTTCTTTTTCAGCATTCTGACACCTCCCCTATCTCTTTACATTCTATTCTAACGTTTTTCATAAGAGTGTCAAGCATATTGCCATCTTTATCATGTTCATTATTACGTTAACGAAAAAGCCGGAAGCGTACTGATCAGTAGCTTCCGGCCCGATCTGGAACTGCATAAATACCAGCGCCAAAAAGCCAATGACCGTCGTCAGACCACTCGAAAGGATAGACGAGGTCGACTGACACAGTGCGTCAACCATGGCCTCCTCATTACTGTTTGCATCCCTCTGGCATTCTGAAAGGCGATTAATGTAAAAACCTTTCTCCATAACCTGGAAATTACGTAAGACTCAGCAGGTAAAATGGTGTGTTTTTGCACTTACATTTGTGAATATGGTCTATGTGTCATGCGCAAAGAATTGCTGTCTGAGAAAATAAAGAGAATTGTGAGGTGTACAGAGAAAAAGGTAAAAAATAGCCCACCTAGTCGCTATCCAACTATGTAAATCCAACACAGCAGGACAGTGACACGGTGGGCTGATACTTTTAATTCAAGAATTCCGTGTTCAGGCGCTTTTCTTACCTTTCGCCATATACGCATCTGCCTCTGTTCTATTGAGGTCATACTTGTTCATAATCCGTCTCAGAATCTCGGATTCAGGAATGTTATCCTCACGCCATGCCTCAATAGATGCCAAAACCGCTGACTCTCGTGTCAAATCTTCTACCATCTTGCCCACTTGGCCTCGACCTCCTTCCGTTTCCTTAAAATACCGTACTCTGTCAGCTAGAACATCATAATACATATCCGCTGCAGAAGTACATCTAAAATCATGCATCAGCTTTCCAACTGGACTTGTCTCATCACTGTACGCGCTACGCTCCGGCGCCCCTATCAGCTCGTTGGATTTCTACATCGAAGTTTTCACCCTTGCTGTTAACAGCGTGGATATCAAGACGAACAGATCGGCCATTTGGATTTTTAATTTCAAGCTGCCCTGTTGTCTCCGTAACTATCAGTTCAGGATCATCAAGGATAATGCGAAGCAATAACTGTGTAGCTTCGATATTTCCTCCAAAGACCAATGTCATAAAGTCATCGTCTATGAGCCGGAAATTTCTTGTCAGTTGATTATATCCTGACTTTTTCTGTGACTGTTTTTTCTCATTCTGTCGCATCGGCAATCACCGTATTTCACATAGGTGGATATACCACACAGATTATGTCTTTAGCTTATCACAAAGCCGTCTCACTTATCAAGGTCTATTTCGAGAACATTTCATTAACAGCTTACTGTTCGTTACTATTCATGGAGTAGGGGATAACTCATGAGCAGGCGAAAAATGACAGAAGTTTGAAATAATCCGTA
>JAJQDO010000212.1 GCA_021202175.1 Clostridiales bacterium
CAAAAAACCACCTCTTTCTGAAATATTCAGTTTTGATGAACTCATTATAACAGACATACAACCAAAATGCAATAAAAATGTAAAATGTTTACATGTAAATATTCCCAATTAAAAAAGCTTGACAAAAAATACCAAATCTTTCTCGTTTTCATCGAATGGAAGTAGTCAAAATATTAAAAATTATACATTTAAGAAACACCATTGACAGATCCCCGCATGACATCGCAAGGACTGAACGGAGTATTGCTATCCGGTGGAAGTGCTTTCGGACTGGATGCCGCCGGAGGCGTACTTCGGTACTTGGAAGAACGGGGCATCGGATTGGACGTTGGTGTCACGAAAGTCCCTCTGATAAGCGAAAGCTGTGTATTTGATCTTGCTGTAGGAAACTCCCATATCCGCCCCGACGAAGCCATGGCCTATGCTGCCTGCGAGGACGCTCAAAAAAAGATCCTCCGCGAAGGAAATGTTGGTGTCGGGACAGGGTGTACCGTCGGCAAACTATTAGGTGTTGATTACGCTATGAAGAGTGGAATCGGAATCCACGCCGTGCAGATCGGAAAAATCCAGGTTGGATCCATTGTGGTAGTCAATGCATTAGGGGACGTATTTGATATCGATACAGGACTCCCTCTTGCAGGACTGTTAACCGAGGACAAAAATGACCTCCGTTCCACGGAACAGACTTGCTATACCTCCATAGAGCAGCCCGTTGAAAATGCCTTTGTTTGCAATACAACCATTGGATGCGTGGTCACAAATGCCAGATTATCGAAATCTGAGATGAATAAAATCGCTGCCATGGCGTCGAATGGGTATGTCCGCTCCATCCGTCCTGTGAACACAACAGCAGATGGAGACAATTTGTATGCAGCATCACTCGGACAGGAACCGGCATCCCTTGATGTAGTAGGTACTTTGGCTGCCTATGTAACAGGAAAAGCAGTAAACCGTGCTGTTTTGCTCGCAAAAAGAGCATATGGGCTAAAGGCTGCATGTGATTTTTCCCAGAAGTCCTAACATTATTTTACTAACGTCATACTCGTAAATCCATGAAAATCAAAAAATGCCAGACAGGCCTAATCCCATCCATCTGGCATTTTCCATTTTCTTTCTGATGTTTAACCCTGTCGCTTGCAAATCTATCGTCGGCATTTTCCCGAACTCCTTTCCACACAAAAAAGAACACCAGGTTAATACAGATCAGAAAGGATATGACCATGCTGCCGCCAAAAGTTTTAATATAAAATCTTTCAAAAAGCAGATGGACGCAGATTCTTTTCTTATCCAAAAAGAAACAGGCCGGAGCTAAATCCGGCCAGTTCCCTATAATAATGTATAATCCAATTTAATCTGTTTTGGTCTGCGTACCTTCCTTACGAGCAGCCCAGCAATGAGAGATGTCAATGTACCTGTTATGACGGCGACGATCACTGGTATTTTCATGTTGGCACCTTCCTTTCCGATATATCTCTAAAGCCAGTTTTCCTGTTACTATGCTCATAATGCATATCAGTAATTTTCGGAGCATGTTAAGCACCTCCTGTCCTAATCATAGCACAAAAAAGTAAGTGCTTGTGTTATATTCCTGTGAAAAATCGTGTCAATTCTGTAAAGGATCAATGACTTTTTCCTTACATTTTCCTCTGTTTTCAACACATCTGCAGAGGATGTAGTACGGATATTGTCATGATATACAAGCATTTCCTCTCCTTCTTTCCTACAGTCCGAGCAGACGCAATGTATTTTCATCCTTTTCCCCATGGTAGAACTTGTCCAGCACGGATTGGAATACCGATTCGTTCGGATCTGCAAGAAGGAACAGCGTCATGCAGGAACGCAGCTTGAGGTCATCCGGTGAGCCCATGACGACCCGTGCATTGTCAGTCTTTGTGTTTAACAGCTCCCTGGAAATCTCCAGCAAGTTCTCCCGCAGCACCTCATCCGCAAGATATTCCTTCGCTTCCTGCAGATCTTTAATCCCATAGTATTTCGCCATTCCGCTCCTTCCCAGGCTTCTTAGCTGGGGAAAGATATACCAGATCCAATGGCTCTGCTTCCTTCCCGAACGAATCTCGGCAAGGGCGATCGGGTAATCAGTTTTCTGTGCTTCCTTAAATCGGTCCAAATCTGACATAATTTCAATCTCCTTCTGTATGGCTTATGCATTAATCCGGCTGATGGCTGTAGTTTTTCCAGCACAAGGCCTACTGGTAATTGCATTCTAAACTATCAGGATGAATCGTCTCCTTTCTCTTATGATTTGTTTCAGTATCGATTTCCTTCAATGTATTTTTATTTGTAGGTTGATTCCGATGGAATCTGTTTAGGTTAATTCTTTGTTACGGATGCAGCAGATGCTGCCTTGATCTTTTTCGAAACGCTGGATATCGAATTGCCTTTCGTCACGACTTTTCCAGTAATAATACTGATTCCGATTCCGCTCCCCGTGCCGACGATCGTGTTTCTCTTAACTTTGATCTTGTACGTTTTGCTTCTTGGATTAATATAGATCCCAAT
>JAJQDO010000205.1 GCA_021202175.1 Clostridiales bacterium
TTTTTTGATGGTTTGCCGGTTGCTGTCACGTTGCCGACATTTGGGGCGAAAACCATTGATATTTCAGCATTTTCGGCTTAAGAATCTGTTATTAGAGGTTCCCAATAGTCGCTCATGTCTGCTAACAGGGCTGCGTTTTAACCGCTGTCGGAGCGGGAGACAACTGTCAGCAAGAACTTCTTTATACAACAAAAAAAGAGCGCCAGAATCATTATATCTGACACTCAACTGCAATTTATGGTTTTGCCTCTGCTTCATGCGAGGCTTGTTTTTATATAGAACATATTCCATCTTCTGCATATTATGAATTTGGCGACTGAATATCAATAAAACGATTCCCGTATTCATTCAAGTGTGGTATAATACAGACGCAGAATCTATGGGTATTGGCTCCTGCTGGATAAATCAGCTGCACTGGCTTGATGAAAACCAGCTCATCAGGGCGTATCTTGAACCGCTGGGACTGGGCGCGGACGAAACGATATGCGGAGCAGTCGCTAGGTAACTACGATGGAACATAGGCACGGAAACCGAGGACGGGCATGAAGGTGGATTATATCAAGTGATACCTTTTAATGATACTCATACATTTTAACGTTCCCTATACTTTTTAACGATGCACTGGCCGGCCTGCGGTTCTGGAAATTTTCTGACGGAATCCTATCTGTCATTACGGCGTCTGGAAAACGAAGTGCTGCGGGAACTGTCTCACGGCCAGATTTCTTTTGGCGATGTGAATTACAACCCAATTCAGGTTTCCCTGAGTCAGTTTTACGGCATTGAGATCAACGACTTCGCCGTAACCGTCGCCAAGACCGCCCTGTGGATCGCAGAAAGCCAGATGATGAAGGAGACGGAATCCATCGTGCTGATGCACCTGGACTTCCTGCCTCTGAAATCCTACACCAACATTGTGGAGGGCAACGCCCTGCGGATGAATTGGGAAGACGTGGTGCCGAAACATAAGCTATGCTGGTGCATGGGCAACCCTCCATTTGTCGGATACTCTCTACAATCAAAAGAGCAAAAAGACGATATTCTTTCTATCTATGTGGACGAGAAAGGAAAGCCTTACAAAACAGCGGGTAAGATTGACTATGTTGCCGGTTGGTACTTCAAGGCGGCACAGCTGATGCAGGGAACAAATATCCGTACAGCTTTCGTTTCCACCAATTCCATCACCCAGGGCGAACAGGTAGCCGGTGTTTGGAAACCTCTTTATGACCGCTTTGGGATTCACATTGACTTTGCTCACAGGACATTTATCTGGGACAGTGAGGCCAGCCTGAAGGCTCATGTACATTGTGTGATTGTAGGATTCAGCGCTGCTCTGAATCAAATCTGAATCAAAAGTCAAAACAGATTTTTGATTCAGACAGAGTACGGATTGTCGATAATATCAATGCTTACGTAATTGATGCACCTGATGTATTTATAGCAAGTAGGACAAAGCCAATCTGTAATGTGCTGGAAATGACATCAGGAAATCGTCCGGCTGATGGTGGACATCTGATAGTTGAAGAAAAGGACTATGAAGATTTTGTCAATAGTGAGCCAAACGCCGTGAAGTATCTACGAAGATTAAGCGGAGCAACTGAGTTTATCAACAATAAAAAACGTTGGTGTCTGTGGTTGGCTAATGTATCACCAGCAGAATTGCGAAAAATGCCAAAGGTTATGGAACGAGTTGCATTGTGTAGGGCAGACAGACTAAACGGTGCAGACGACAGAAAAAAACTTGCGGAGACTCCAACACTTTTCAGGGAAACAAAAAATCCTGACACGGCTATTGTTATACCGCGTCATTCATCAGAAGCAAGGCGATACATTCCTTTTGGCTTTATCGGAAAAGAGATGATTTTAACTGATGCTGCTATGTGCATACCTGATGCAACCGTTTATGATTTTGGCATTTTAGAATCCAACGTCCATATGGCATGGGTTCGGGCCGTATGTGGTCGTATAAAAAGCGACTATCGCTATTCCAAGGATGTCGTCTACAACAACTTCCCCTGGCCTACGCCCACCGAGGCACAGAAAGCCAAAATCGAGCAGACCGCCCAGGCCATTCTGGACGCCCGCGCCCTCTATCCGGACAGCAGTCTGGCTGACCTCTACGACGAGCTGACCATGCCCCCGGAGCTGCGCAAAGCCCACCAGAACAATGACCGAGCAGTCATGCAGGCATATGGTTTCTCTGTGAAAGACATGACGGAATCGAGCTGCGTGGCCGAGCTGATGAAGATGTATCAGGCCATGGTAACACAGTGATTAAAAGTAATGTTTCACAGCAAAAAGGCGGTCTTTGATTTTTCAAAGACCGCCTTTCGCTATAGTTATACCGTTGTTCTCAATTCACAGCTGCTCTATTATTTGTAGTGCAGGTCATTTCTGCATCAAGGCTTATAAACCGACAGCCCTAAATGCCTGATCTAAATCCTGAATAATGTCCGCCGGTGCTTCAAGCCCGACGCTGAATCGAATAAAGCCCTTTCTGAATTTTTCCGG
>JAJQDO010000112.1 GCA_021202175.1 Clostridiales bacterium
GTGGTGTCAATCTGCATTTCTTTTTGAATTTACTTTTGACACCCTAATCAAAATTATCAAAGAAAAATTTGGGGCAGAGTATGGAAGAAGACGGGTCGGACTGTCAATCATTCACTATTCGAGTTAGAGGAGGACGCAGGAAATATGAGCAAAGTAGCAATTGTTACAGACAGTAACAGTGGAATTAACCGGATGGAAGCGCAAAAAATGGGAGTATTCGTTCTTCCGATGCCTTTCTACATCAATGGTGAAATGTATTACGAAGATGTAAACCTTTCCCAGGAAGAGTTTTATCGTCGACTTGAGGAAAACGCAGAAATTTCTACATCTATGCCAATGATTGGAGACGTGACAGATTTATGGGACAGGCTTCTTGAAGAATATGATGAAATTGTACATATTCCGATGTCAAGTGGTTTGAGCAGTAGTTGCAGTACGGCGAAAATGCTGGCGGAGGAGTATAAGAATCGCGTGTTCGTTGTGGATAATCAGCGGATTTCCGTAACCCAGAAACAGTCTGTGCTGGATGCAAAAATGATGGCGGAACAAGGGTTTAGCGCTTCAACAATAACAGACCGATTGATGGAAAGTAAGTATGACTCGAGCATTTATATCACACTGGAGACGCTCTATTACCTTAAGAGGGGAGGAAGGATTACTCCTGCGGCTGCAGCTCTTGGGTCGCTGCTTCGGATAAAACCGGTGCTCCAGATACAGGGAGAAAAGTTGGATTCCTATGCTAAAAGCAGAACGAAAAAAAGCGCACGTGCAAAAATGCTGGATGCAATGCGCAAAGATATCAGTGACAGGTTTCATGCCGGAAGGGATGCGGAGGATGTCAACATCGAAATCGCTTATAGTGGAATGTACTCTGAAGAAGTTGATTCATGGAAGCAGGAAGTGGAGGCAGCGTTTCCACTACACAAGGGAGATATTATGACAGATCCACTTTCATTGAGTGTTTCCTGCCATATAGGACCGGGAGCCCTCGCAATAGCCTGTTCAAAAAAATAAAATGCATAACGGGTTAATTAATTTCAAGTTCAGCCATTTGCCGGATTCCTGGATACAGGTGGCATCCGCTGCTTTTATGACATCAGGTGATGTGATTCTGATTTTTTCTTATTCTGGTACGAATCATGTGTTTTTCGAAGAGGTATTTATTAAACAGACCCTCAAAGCCTGTTTGCAGAATGTTGAGAATGTAAAAAAAGCTCTGCGGACGGTGCATGTCGTTTGAGTTTCAGATATAAGTAAAAAAGATTATATATTTGATTGAATTTATTATTTATTTTAAAGGCTTTCACAAAATAGTGCGAAAGTCTTTTTTTGTTTAATTCTTGATTATGGAGATATCGTTATGTCGATGGGTGAGGAAGCTCTGATCAAAGTGTTGAAGGAAAGATGCCACAATCTGCTTCATGTATATGGGAGACCCGATTCACAGCATGGATCACCTTGATGGAGTACGCGTTCGTGTACCAAACACCACGATGGCAACAGCATTGAAAGCCATCGGTGGAGTTCCGGTAACAATGGAAACAGCAGACCTTATATTGGAAGAGAAAGGAATAATATCTATTATTTTGTATTTATGGTTGCCAACTAGTCATTTTATGGGTATAATAACCATATAAGGTCGAAAAACAAAAGAAATTAAAATACATAAGATAGCCATCCAAACACGGTAATTCAGACATGGAACATGCATCATCAGGATGCGTTAGGAACTGTTAAGAATTCACTTTACATTTGACGCAGGATAATTCTTTCACAGTTCCTTACCAGAAGGAAAGGAGAGATCATGGCTAATATCCAGCATGAGGATGCTATCTTAAAAATGGGTACAGAGTATTTCCGATGTGATATGCTAAAACGGTTAGGGATTACATATACTTATGATGATCCAGGACCGACCGAATTGATTTCGCTGACGGTTGAGAAAATGTATCAGGATTTCACGTTTCTGACGAAGGAAGGTTATTATATTCATATCGAATTTCAGTCGACCAGCGATGGGAGACTGGATTTAAGACGGTTTCATGCCTATGAAGCAACCATGAGCCACAATACAGGGAAACAGGTATATACCTATGTGATCTACACTACTATGAAGTGGACAGTTCATACGCTGAACTGTGGACTGTATACTTATAAGGTAAAACCGATTTATATGACACACTATGACAACCTTGAGGTATTCGATGCTGTCGAGCATAAGATCGATCAAGAGATGGAACTCGATGATGAAGACATCGTGGGGCTGGCGTTGACGCCGATTATGGGAAAAGGATTAGGCAAAAAAGAAGCCATCCTCAGGGCCATCAGTCTTTTAAAAGGTTGCAGGAAAGAGTCAGCGGAAAAGGCGATAGCGATTCTATATGCATTTTCGGATAAATTTTTAGATAAGGACGATCTGAATGAAGTAAAGGAGGCGATTTATATGACAAGACTAGGGCAACTGTTCCAGGAAGATGTAGAACGTGGAATCGAGCAGGGATATGAACGTGGAATCGAACGTGGAATCGAACAGGGAACCAATCGAATAAATTCATTATACGCATATCTGATTGAGGAGCATCGAGAAAAGGAACTTGCGAGATGTGTATCTGATAAAGAATATCGAGATAGTCTTCTTGACGAGTTGGATATGTAAGGACATTAGAAGTGATAGATGGTTTACTTTTAGATTTTGACAATCGGCATTACAGGGAAGACAAAAATGACCAATCTGTTGTTGGCCTTAAAAAGAATAAGACGAAAACAAGATTAACAAGATGAGAATAATATAAAGGGCTGAATCGAGACACGGGACGCAAGGAGAAACCTTATACCGACAAGATTTACATTTCTTGAAGAAGAATATCTAAATATCGCCAGATAGATTTATTGCCGTGGATGATAAATGATAGGAGGAAATATGAATTTACCACAAGACCCGATGATGCTTTACAGCGTCGTCAATACAAAACTGAGGGATTATTATAGCTCTCTGGAAGAGATGTGCGAGGATATGGAGATTGCGCAGCAGGAGCTGGTGGACAAGCTGGCGGCAGTCGGATTTGTCTATGATGAGAAATTGAATAAGTTTATATAGTTTTTGATACAACACATGACCCGTTGGCATAAGCCAGCGGGCCATTTCATTGTTAGGGCAAGACCCTGTTCCATTCATTTACATTTCCATCAGCATCTCTGAACATTCGTAGCAGATCATGCGTATCCGGTCAGAAAATGGATTATCTAATAGGTCGCGAATCTGGTTGATCCGGTAAAAACCGGCACTCTTGCTGATGTGGAGAAGTTTCGCCATTTCTGAGATATTGCGGTTGCTTTTCAAATAGGCGCAGAGGGTAGGCGCCAGCTCGCTGCCGTTGTCCCGGTCGTAGTTTTCGAGTTTACGGAAATCCGGATGGATGACAGTGGAAACAGGTTCTCCTTCCGCATAGGCTTCTTGCAGGAACATCAGATAGAGGCTTTCCATAGTACGGATTGTCATATCGGGAGTGGTAAGCAGATTTTCCAGCAGATGCAGAGTATACTTATAATAGAATGAAGTTTGCGCGATGTCAGTGTACTCAACGCTCAGGACAGCGTGTTGTTTCTGCAGGGCTAAGAAGTCTGTTAATATTTGTTTGGAAAATGCGCTAAGAGGCCTCGCTTTTCTCCGTATAATAGTATGATGCAGGTGTTGGAGGCTCGCATGATGGGATAGCCGGGCATCATTTGCTGCAATTGATGGTAAAAGTGGAATTGCGCCTGCTTTTTCTCTTCATCTGGGCAGGAGCAGATCAGAAGCTGGTAACGTTTATGGTTTAAATGCCTTTGCCAGCCGAAAAGGGAGGATAGTTTTTGGATGCTCCGGGAATTACGATTGAGCAGATGGTTCAGAAAATAATCATCGCTGGCATTGTAGGTGAAGAGATTATTCTGTAAGGGAATCGTGTAAATCATCTGTCCGGAGAGTTCCGCGATGTAGCTGGCCAGGGAAAACTCTTCTTCGCAACGAAAACCATATTTCTCTCGTAAAAGTTCCAAAATCGTATTAATCAGCATTCTTTTTCGATTGGAATAAAATCCAATTTAACCCCCCTTTATTATTGATTATTTTGAATCATAGTTGCTTGTAACAACGGCGTAATTTCATTAAAATCATTATATCACAGAAAACAAGGGCGCGCCACAAAACTATTGTGATTGAAATTTTTTTCAATGTAAAACGAGGTTAAATCGTTATGATTCACGTCCCATGAGCAGCAACAATTGGGATAATAGCATTAACAAATTGAGATAATTGAGATAATAAAAGGAGAAGATTTTAATGAATGAGAGTGCAAAGAAAATTGTTCAGCTGATCGGTGGAATGGAGAATATCATTTCTTATACGCACTGTGCAACACGTCTTCGCTTTCAGCTCAAGGATTCCGCAAAGGCAGACGTGGAAGGCCTGAAGGGAATTAAAGAGGTTCTGGGCGTTGTCGATAAGGGTGGTATCTTTCAGGTAATCATCGGTCCGAAAGTGGATGTGATGTATCAGGCTGCTCATCATGAATTGGTGGCGTCGGCGGCAGTGACGAAGCTGGCTCACGAGAATGACCCGGAAAACAAGGTGGGATGTATGTTGGCTGCGGGAAAGATTTATCCACGTACCTGCAGTCCGGATGATGTCTGGTACGCAAGCTGCAAAGAGAGGGAAAATTACTTGTTTATCGACGTGCAGGTCCGAGGATATTATCCATCTTATGCGCAGTCCATTTTCGAAAAAGAAGGCGTGATGCTGAAAATGGAAGAAGGAGATGAAGCGTTGCTTCGTGAAAATACGGTCGACTATATTTCCCTTTCCTATTATTCATCTCGTTGCGTCAGTGTCGATACGGAGATGGCCCACACGGACAGTAATGCCTTTGATTCCGTGAAAAATCCATATCTGAGAGCGAGCGATTGGGGCTGGGAAATCGATCCGCTGGGATTTCGCACTACATTGAATGACTTGTATGATCGGTACCAGAAACCACTCTTTATTGTGGAAAATGGTTTGGGCGCCGCGGATACGCCGGATGAGGAGGGACGTATCCACGACGACTACCGTATCGCCTATTTGAAGGAGCATATTTCTGCCATGATTGACGCTATCGAGGAAGATAAGGTGGATATTATCGGTTATACGCCATGGAGTGCTGTGGATATCATCGCTGCCTCGACCGGACAGATGCGGAAACGATATGGATTTGTCTATGTGGATAAGGATGATTCTGGAAAGGGCAGTTACGCTCGTACCCGCAAGGATTCCTTTTACTGGTATAAGCAGGTGATTGCTGACGGCGGAGTGGAGTAGGCCATATAACTTAAGGGGAAACGTTCGGAAATAGAATAAGGAAAGGAAGAAAAAGGGAGTATGAAAACCTTTTATCGTCAAGACAATTCGAATCATAAAAAATTTGTTCCGGTAATCTGTATAGCCGTTTTTTATGCCATGGAATCACTCACTGTCAGGACAAATATAACTCTATAGCCATTGAAGTTTTTCTGTTATAATAATGAAGACAAAGCAGACATAAGCTGTGATCAGTATTTATTATGCTGATCAGAATTTGCCCGGCGTAATGGATAATGGGTATTACAAAACAGGTATCACAAAATGAGTATCGTAGTGAGAAAAATAGCAGAGGAGGACATAAATATGCAGAAAACAAAAAAGAAGGTAGGAGTTAGTAAGGAAGAAAAACAGTTATCGTATTATCGGTTTTTCGAGCAGGACATGGCACCGGTTCCGGAGGAGAAACTGGCCATATTAAAACATGGTCAGTCAGAAGTGAAGGCTGTGCCGATTGCGCAAAAGAATCTGTTCCTGACCGGGGAAGACGCGGAGTACTGTCAGACTGGTTATGGTCTTATGGAAGATGGGACAGGTTTCGTCTGCAACGCAACCTATATGCCAGGGGTTACCTCGGAGATGCTCGACTGGTGGTTCCCGTGGCATAGTGTAGGTTCTGATCTTCGCTATAAGATCTGGGATCCGGAAGAGCATTACTTTGCCAGAGCGGATCGCGCGGACTATGTATGTGATCCGTCGGTGCCGGTGAACCAGAAGACCTGGGGCGTCAGCCATTATATCATCGAGGATGTGGGACCTGGTCCGGATTTTCTGAAATTAAATTTTAAAAGACCGAAAGATTTTGGATATGATGAGACGAACATCGGGACGACCTATTGCCGGTCATTAGTGTGTGCGGTCGGCGAGGGCGGCTGCCCGGCAGCCATGACCCATAAATGGTATCCTTATGAGGACGGCGTCATGTTCTGTTCCCGTTTCTGGATTGGTATGGGTTATGTGAATGGAGAGGTTGTCAAAGTCCTTCCAGATGATGCCAAAGTACCGGAAATCGTGCCGCGCAGTCTCTTCGCACACAATATCAAAGAGTTTACGAACCTGGCGGCTATCTTGCCACAGGTATATGCGGAGAATAAGGATAACTTCTGATAGTGTATGCGGAGAATAAGGATAATTTGATAAGAAGAGCCTTATGTGCTTCTCGATGGGGATGCGTTCCAACGATGATGTGGTAAATGCATTAAAAGAAGCAGCGGAAGGTATTCCGACCTGGGTAGTCGGTGACGCCAGCCATGCCGGAAAAGTGGCAGATGCTGTACACAGTGGATATCTGGCAGCCATGGAAATCATATAAAAGCCATACACACTTTACCTACGATAATATTACTATGTTACTGTTTATGGTATGAGTAAGCAACAGCGTTCCCCCTTCTCTAATTCCATGGTTTGATGATATATGATATAGAGATCAGAAGTTCATAAACATAACATCTTTGGTAACTTGTCTGTGCTGACAGGGAAAATAAGGGTGTATGTGGATTTATGGAATTACTTTTTGACATATCGTTTAAATATGCTTAACAAGACAACTGGGCAAGATGGCTGCACTCATTCTGGCCCGGACAAATGCTGAAACGAGATAGTCGTCCTATTTTCTACCAGGGAACAGGACGGCTATTTTCTATGCCTTTTAATGCATTCCGGCATTTCTGGAATACATGACTTATCCTACATTCAATTTTTTATTAATGCTTCTTGGAGCACCTGCGAGAAATTGACTCCGGCATCGGAGGCTACTTCGTTTAATCATTCTGGAATTGTAAGGGCCATTTTCATATCCGTACAATACCAGTGCCAGAGCATCTTCTGCCATTTCGATTCTATTCACAGGGCGAGTACGGACCAAAATGCCGGGAATAACCAGACAACATATGATTGATAGCGTATAATCCCTTCATATTGGAAATACAAGGAATAATCTCTAATTTCTCATATTTATGGTTGCCAGCTAGTCGTTTTATGGGTATAATAACCATATAAGGTCGAAAAACAAAAGAAATTAAAATACATAAGATAGCCATCCAAACACGGTAATTCAGACATGGAACATGCATCATCAGGATGCGTTAGGAACTGTTAAGAATTCACTTTACATTTGACGCAGGATAATTCTTTCACAGTTCCTTACCAGAAGGAAAGGAGAGATCATGGCTAATATCCAGCATGAGGATGCTATCTTAAAAATGGGTACAGAGTATTTCCGATGTGATATGCTAAAACGGTTAGGGATTACATATACTTATGATGATCCAGGACCGACCGAATTGATTTCGCTGACGGTTGAGAAAATGTATCAGGATTTCACGTTTCTGACGAAGGAAGGTTATTATATTCATATCGAATTTCAGTCGACCAGCGATGGGAGACTGGATTTAAGACGGTTTCATGCCTATGAAGCAACCATGAGCCACAATACAGGGAAACAGGTATATACCTATGTGATCTACACTACTATGAAGTGGACAGTTCATACGCTGAACTGTGGACTGTATACTGATAGTTTATTATAAACGCAGCTAAGGAAATCATTAAGTTCCCATGAAACCAAAAGCGAACCCCCAGAGGGGCCGACCTCTGGGGGTTCTCGCTCGTCACGGTGAGCTAATCCGTTTTAGGCTCTATTTTTCAGTATCACTGTTGCTTTTTCTGCATTAAGAAAACTACATTTTCTCAAAGAATTGTCCCCATTTCTTTCCCAAAAAGAAACAATCTCAATTTGTCATCCTAATCTTGACAACTATTTTAGAAACAAAGTTGAGATGAATTTGCTTTAAATAATGGATTTTATATTTTCCTGAATTGCATATAAAAGAATTGTAAAAACCCGAATACTCATGCTAAAATAATATGTGCCAGATAACATTCGTATTATGCGAGAATATCCATATACATGAAAGGATAAGAACCATGAGATAAAAATCATGATAGGAGAGCCAAATATTCAAAAGATTGCCAGCAAGGGAAATGTATGGCTTTTGACATTTTAATCATTAGCCGGTAAGAGAAATATTTGACTGTTGGTACTTACATCAATGATTACTTATGACATTTCGATTTATAGAAACGAGGGAAGGAGAACAAATATTATGTGTGAGACGAATAATAACGAAAAGAAAGTTATTCAGCCGGGAACCGGAGGGGAACACTATGTCCCCCTATTCAGATCGGGAAGGTGAAGAATCCACCGTTTATTTTACCAGCGACTTATCTGCGGAAGGACTGGCGAGAATCTTCGACCGTATTGGCATGCATCTTTCCGGCAAAGTGGCCATCAAACTGCATACCGGCGAAAAGAACGGGCCGAATATTATTCCCCGCCCTTGGGTTCACCAGTTGATCAGCGAGAAACTTCCGGAAGCTTCCATTGTGGAGACGAACACTTATTATGACGGCGACAGATATACAACAGAGCAGCACCGGGAGACGCTGGCGGTGAACGGCTGGACCTTCTGTCCGGTTGATATTATGGATGAAGAAGGGACGGTTATGCTGCCGATTAAAGATGGGAAATGGTTTACGGAGATGTCTGTGGGTAAGAATCTGACGAATTATGATTCCCTGCTTGTGCTGACTCATTTCAAGGGGCATGTTCAGGGAGGCTTTGGCGGTTCCGATAAGAATATCGGCATCGGATGCGCGGACGGAAGAATCGGCAAGGCGATGATTCACACCACGCCGGGTTCCGAGGATATGTGGGATATCAAGGAAGAAGAATTTATGGAACGGATGACAGAATCCGCGAAGTCTGTGGTGGATTATTTCGGAGATAACATCGTCTATATCAATGTCCTGCGGAACATGTCGGTGTCCTGTGATTGTGAGGGCTGTGATGCCATGCCGGTCGTCACGCCGAATATCGGCATCGTGGCTTCGACGGATATCCTTGCTGTCGATCAGGCTTCTGTCGATCTGGTATATGCCTTGAAGGAAGACCAGCATAAAGATCTGGTGGAACGCATGGAAAGCCGACACGGTCTGCGTCAGCTCACCTATATGAAAGAGCTTTCCATGGGAAATGATTGCTATCAGTTGCTGGATATCGACCAGGACGATAAAGTGATTCAGCCGGCGGAGGCTGTCAGGTATGTGGTTCCTTTTCAGTACTGACAATATGGACGGCATCATGGTGTAGAGTCATTAGCTAAAAACGAAATAAAATAATTAGCCATAAAACGAAACAAAATAGCAGGGAGTGTTGTTTAAGCGATACTTTGACACTCTTTGATGATTGACTGTCTTTGTGCATTTTGTATAATAAAACCATCAGAAATGGCAATGATATCTATCTGAATCAACAAAAATTATGCCTGAAACAAAGGGAATGAATGTGAATTTTGATAGAAGCTCATTGCCTGGTCGGATATAATTTGTACAACAATGAAAGGAGACAGTTTATGAACGAAAATTTAAAAATGCCTAATCTCGCCACGGCTCAGTTTAACCCGGTTCCGGTTCCTGTTCCATTTGAAGAATACTCTAAGAAGTATGAAGGTCATCTGCACATTACACGTACACCGGACGGTGTTGTCCTGATGCAGCTGAATAACAACGGCGGACCAATCATCTGGGCTCGCCCCATTCACCGTGCATTCCATATGGCAGTTCGTGATATTGCCAGTGATCCGGATAATAAGCTGTTGATCATCACGGGTACCGGAGACTATTGGGTTGGTTACGGCTTGGATCCGGGCGGAATGAAGAGTTCCGGAATCGATGAATCGACGCATAAAGCCCGTGCCCAGGCGACGATTGAGGATTATACCGGGGATGCGATTCCTCTGCAGGAGAATCTGATTTATGACCTGAATATCCCTACGATTGCTCTGATCAATGGTCCTGGCTATCATATGGATATGACACTTCAGTGCGATCTTGCCATCTGTACCGATGATACAGTTATGTTTGATGTACATCCACATATGGGCTTTTTGTCCGGCGATGGTATCAATATTTCCATGGCGGAGACGATGGGTTCCAAACGTGCCGCGTATTATATGATGACAGGCGACCCTGTCACTGCAAAACAGGCAGTAGAATGGGGCATGGTCAACGAGGCAGTTCCGCGTGAGAAGCTGTTGGAGCGTGGTATGGAAATCGCGCATCGTATCATGGAAGTGGGCAAAGGACGTCCAGGCTGGCTACGCTGGATGGTAGAAGTGGTTCGGAAACCGATGAAGACCAGATTTGCTAACGATTTTGCCGGTATGTTCGCTATGGAAATGTATGCGTATATGATCGATGAAAATGTATCTCATAATGATGAATCGATCATTGCCATGTGGAACTCCGGTGATATAGAATTACCTCATTGGGAGGATAATCCGAAATATTACCTGGATATCAATGATTATTATTGATAATCGTTTGGACAATCTGACGTTATATTATAACCTTTTTCATTTAATCTTTTCGATTAAATTATAATAACATAGATCACACGGCTGAAATCAGGAGTCTGCGCATTTTCAGACTCCTGATTTTTATCGAAGGAACATTTGTTTTTGCATGACATTTTTCTTTAATCATAGTATACTTATATACAAACACGATTGATAACAAAAATACAATAAGATATACGAGATTAAGTGATTTGGAGGGAAATGCCATGGAAGAAGGTCGTAGAATCGACCGCAGAGTTGTCCGTACCAGAAAAGCGATTCAAGATGAATTTATCCGGTTGTTGAAGAAGAAAGATTTTGAGTCCATCACCGTCAGTGACATTGTGGAGGGCGTCAATATTAATCGCAGTACATTTTACCTGCATTATAAGGATAAATATGATTTGTTGGAGAAAATGCAGGCAGAATGCCTGGATAATCTGGCCCGAAAACTGGAAGAATGTAGAAGCGAGATTCCTTCTTCCGCGACTGCCGAGGAGGAAGTGCAGGCTTTTTATAATTACGTGGTCAGCTATGTCACTTTATTCCGGGATCAGTCTGAATTGATGATGCTCTTCCTTAATATGAGCGGAGAGTTTGATTTTAAGAGCAAGCTGCAATCGTTGCTTTGGGATAATCTGAAAAATGACCGTTTTCCATCCATGCAGACAGCGAATTCGAAGATACCTTTTCAGTATATATATGCCCACATGAGTGGTTCGGGCATCGGCCTTTTATTAACCTGGTTAAATGGAGGCTGTAAGGAGACGCCGGAAGAGCTGGCCGACATCTTGATGGAATTAAACACAGCCGGTGTTTACAATCTGCTGTCGAAAGAGTCTTGATTATGACGGGTATGCCACCATGGTTTTGCCAGTGGAAAAAGAAATCTTCATCAGAACAAGAATAATAGAATCATAGGGAATGAATCATAGAAAACCATATAATATAGTCATCTAAAGGCTGCCCCATTTCGGGCAGCCTTTTTATGTTTTTTTAATTTTATGTTTGTAGTAGCTTTGGATAGATTAGAGATACACTACAATTTTTTTCGATGTGTTGTTTACTAAACGTTGTCTTCCCTTTTGATGTTTGCAAAAATACTGGGCATTTTTTATAATTTTATATATAAAAACATCATCTTTTTCGTAAAAATGACGGAAAAAATGAAGTGCGATAAGAGAGCGAAACAATATGGCAACCGGTTTATCAGAAAGGAAAGGTAAAAGAATATGTCGGAGAAGAAATATTGGAATATGGAAATGGAGCTGTTGCTCAATACACCACAGATGCGTGAGATTCAGTTAAAAAAGCTGCAGAAGATGATCGCGGTTTTATATGAGACGAAACCGTATTGGCACGACCGTCTGGAAAAAGCTGGAATTCGTCCCGGCACCATTCAGAGTCTGGAAGAATATAGTCAGAAGATGCCGATCATGGATAAGGAGACCCGGCGCATATTGGTGGAGCAGACCGGATCCTCTCTCGGCATGGCAGAACTGACCATGGGTGCGGAGTTGGATGACATCGTCCTTTATGCGGCTACTTCAGGGACATCCGGTGTTCCGACGCCATATCCGCACAGTAAAAGGGACATTCAGATTTACAGCGAGCAGTTCGGCCGTATGTTGTGGCGTATCGGTGTGCGTCCGGGAGACAGAGTGTTGCATTGCTTTGGACTCAGCATGTATATGGCTGGTGTTCCTTATGTGCAGTTTATCCAGGAAGTGGGATGTTCTGTATTGCCGGTAGGCGCGGAAGCCGGTTCAGAGCGTATCGCCAAATTTGCGAAGGAATTTAAGCCGACCGTGATGTTCTGCACGCCTTCTTTTGCAGAACATTTTATCGAGAGATATAAATCCATTACCGGTCAGGATGTAAAGGATCTGGGAATACGAATCATCCTCTGTGCAGGGGAACCAGGTGCCGGTATTCCTGAGGTGAGAGAAAAGATTGAAACTGCTTATGGCGCCAAGTTATACGACCATGGCGGAGCAATGGGAGTTTCCTGTGATTGCGAGGAATATCAGGGTATGCATCATCTGGCAGATGATAATTACTATATTGAACTGGTTGATCCGGACACCTTTGAACCGATTCCGTGGGAAGATGGAGCGCGCGGCATGATGTGCTCTACCAGTCTGGAATTTGACGGCATGCTGTGGTTCCGCGAGACATTTGGTGATATCTGGGAGATTTCCACGAAGCCATGTCCTTGCGGCTGTTCTGGATGGCGCTATAAAGTTGTAGGCCGTGCGGATGATATGTTGAAGGTAAAAGGAACGATGGTTTATCCGGCCGCTATCGATGGTGTGGTCAACAGCTTTGTTCCTAGAGTGACTGGTGAATTCCGTATTGTCCTTGACGAGAGACCACCGCGCGTGGTGCCGCCGCTGAAGTTAAAAATCGAATATGGAGAAGGAATGACAGAAGCGGATCTGCCTGGACTGGAAGAAGAGATGATGAAAGAAATGAAAGGCAAGCTGAGTATTACGCCAAAGATTACCTGGATTCCTCCGTATTCACTGGAACGTTCCAACATCAAGACCAATTTCTTCGAGCGGAACTACTAAGCGAATTCATTGACCGGGATAAATGAGGTGAGTAAGTGGATTTTGAGGAGTTTTTTCAACATTGGAAAAGGCCGCGGGGATTTTACGATACGATGAATTTTCAAGATGCCCGTATCAATGAAGACGGAACCATCGCTTTAAGCGTGCGGGTGACAGAAGACTTGACGAATTATTACGGCAACGCCCAGGGTGGAGTCATCTTTGCCCTGGCCGACACGGCCGCCGGGATGATGCTCGTCGCTCAGGGCAGAGCCGGGATGACGTTAAACGGGTCCATCTCCTATTTTAAGCCGTCCTCTTTAGGAGCTGTTATGACGGCCACCGTGTTTCCGCGTAAAGTCGGAAAAGGGACAGGTACCTTTCTGGTAGAGATTCGTGACGACCTGGGAATACACGTGGCGGACTGCACCTTTACCATGTATTACCTCGGTGATTTGAAGTTTTGACAAATGTTAATAAGGAAGTTTTCGTAAAAGCTGTCTAAAGAAGAGTTAGTAATCATTGATAAGAAGATTCTGATATAAGCTGATGCGAAAGTATTCGTAATGATTGATGCGAGAATTCTGTTAAAAATTGATAAGAAGGTTCTGGCGAAAGCTGATACGAAGGTATTAGTAATTATCGATATGGGGTTCTGCTAAAAGCAGATACGGAAGTATTGATAATCGTTGACTGGGAAGGAGAGGTTAGGTTGAAGTTTTTCAGGCCAAATGTGTTGAAAGAGACGGAGGATGGTTATGTTTTGGTAGGGCAGAAATGCAAATGCTGTGGGAAAATCGCTTATCCGAAGCGCAGGGTATGTCCGGAATGTTTTTCGGATGAATTGGAAGAATATGTTTTCCCGAAGCAGGGGATTTTGCATACATATAGCTGTACCTATCTGGGAGAGCCGCATTTAGCAGCACCGTATATTTTTGGATTTGTGGATTTTCCGGAAAAAGTTCGGGTTCCTGCCCTGATCACCGGCTGTGATCCGGAGGGAAAAGATCTCCGCTGTGATATGCCGGTGGAAATGGTCATTGATGTTTTAAATGTCGATGAAAACGGAGAACGAATTTATACGTATAAATTTATACCGGGAAAGGAGGCACAGGCATGAATCTGAGGAAGGTTTGCATTGTTGGGATTGGAGAGACAAAATTTGGAAAATCCATGGATCGAAGCATCACTGACCTGGCCAATGAAGCCTGCATCGCGGCAATCAGGGATGCTGGTGTCAGTCACAAAAAGATTCAGATTGCGACCGGCGCGTATGCCGCGCAGTGGAACGGACCGGCGGGCCAGTATTTTGCTCTGCCGCAAGTGATCTTGCGAGAGATTGGCATCACAAAGATTCCTATGCTTCGTGTGGAGGATGGTTGCGCGACTGGTTCGGTAGCGTTTCGTGATATCTGGTACCGTATTGCTACCGGCGAGTATGATATCGGACTGGCTTTTGGGATGGAGAAAATGAATGCCGCTGATTCAAGCAGTATCCGCGGCCAGATTTCTGACCACGATTCCGAGGGTGAATCGGAGCTCGGTCTGACGGCGGCTACCATCTATGGCATGATGGCAAACCGTATGATGTACCAATATGGCATGACGCGGGAAGACCTGGCTCGCGTCGTGGTGAAAAACCGGAGATTCGGATCTATGAATCCCAACGCCCAGTTCCGTGACGCGGTCACCATAGAAGAAGTTCTGAATGCCCGCATGATTTCGGATCCGTTGACGCTTTTTATGTGCTGTGGCCGTGGTGACGGCGCCACGGCCTGCATCCTGATGGATGAGAAAACGGCGCGACAATACACCGATCATCCGATTTATGTCGCGGCAAATGTGCTGACAAGCGGCAGTTATGATGATGCTTCTGATTATGTCACTTTTGAGAGTGATGTGGTTGCCGCAAAGCAGGCCTACGAAATGGCCGGGGTCGGTCCGGATGATATTGATGTGGCGGAGCTTCACGACAGTTTTGCTCCGGCAGAGTTAAAGCATTATGAAGATCTCGGTTTCTGTGGCCGGGGCGAAAGCATACGGATGATTCGCGATGGGGAGACGGATCTGGGCGGTAAGATTGTGGTGAATACCTCAGGAGGTCTGCTGTCGAAAGGGCATATCATCGGCGCGACGGGGATTTCCCAGATAAATTATCTGGTGCGTCAGCTTCGCGATGAATCCGGTCCGCGCCAGGTGGCGGGAGCCAAGGTAGCGTTGCAGCATAATTCGGGCGGATTTATCCATAATGAGTTCTGTGCCTGCGCGATGAATATTCTGACCAGGTAGGGTTATCACTTTTGAATAGAACGTTCTGACCAGGAAAGACATTAGAAAAGAGGAAATAGTCTTTTTGGAGGGAAGCTCCTGACATATAGATAAGTATAGATGAATTGGAGGAATATATGGATATTTATGTTGTTGGTGTCAGTATGACACCCTTTGGTAAATTCCCGGAGATGAGCGTGAAGGATTTGACCAGAGTTGCGGTAAACGATGCCTTGAAGGATGCGGGATGCGAACAGTCTGATATCCAGGCCGCATTCTTTGCACAGACGACACAGGGTGTTTTGCAAGATCAGGTATTTCTTCCAGGTCCCATCGCTTTAACGGCAATGGGATTTCAGGATATTCCCATGCTTACGGTGGAGAATGCCTGTGGTTCCGGTTCGACAGCTTTTTGGGAAGGAATCAATTATCTGCGTTCCGGCGCGGCGGACGTTGTGCTGGCTGTCGGTGCGGAAAAAATGAATGTGGGAGATCAGACGAAGAGTCTTTCCATATTTGAAGGCGGTTGGGATATCGAGTGTAAAGAAGAGAGCCTGAAAACGATGCTGGCTTTAGGCGAAGGATTAGAGATTCCGGAAGGGACAACCTCTAAAACTCCTTACAGTCGATTTATGGATGTTTATGCCAGCTTTGCCCGCTATCATATGAAGCATTATGGACTGACGCAACATCAGATTGCAGCGGTCTGCTCGAAGAATCATAAACATTCGGTACATAATCCTCGTTCCTTTTTCCATAAAGAGTTCAGTATTGAGGCGGTCCTTGGCAGTCGTCCCATCGTCTATCCCCTAACACTGCCGATGTGCGCGCCGGTCACCGATGGCGGCGCGGCTGCGATTCTCTGTACGGAGTCAGCTCTTGATCAGTATGGATTTGATAAAAGCCGTGCTGTCAAAGTGTATTCCTGCGTTTTACAATCCGGAAGAATCGCGCCATATGATACGACAGAAACCAGTGTCACAGCCAGGTGCGCCAGAAAAGCGTATGAGATGGCTGGCGGCGCACCGGAAGATATCGATGTGGCAGAGGTTCATGACGCCACGGCTGCGGCCCGATTGGAGAAGGCGGTATCTGGGCGGAGCGAGGCGATACGACAATCGGCGGCAGGATTCCCATCAATCCTTCCGGTGGCCTGGAATCGAAGGGTCATCCGATTGGCGCTACAGGACTGGGACAGATTTTTGAGCTGGTCAGCCAACTTCGCGGAGAATGCGGCGTGCGCCAGGTGGAAGGAGCGCGAATCGCTTTTCAGGAAAACGGCGGTGGCCTGATTGGCACGGAAGCGGGCATCATGGTTTGCTCCATATTGGGAAAGAACTAAAAGATATCTGCATCTGTTCATGGTAAAGGAGAACCTATGAAAGATACGACATTTAAAGATTTTCAGGCAGAGACTTGCCGGACTGTTTTACGGCAGGATGCAGCCGAAAACATGAAGGATATGACGTTAAAAGATTTTCAGAAGAAAATGATGACACCGGAGGAAGCTGTAAAGGTAGTAAAAAGCGGGGATACGGTTTTTGTAGGATTTACCAGCAGCACGGCGAACGTATTGTTAGATGCCCTGTCTCAGCGTTCTGAAGAATTGGAAAATGTGACAATCACGACAGGGATGGCGCTGGGTCCCACTTCTTTTTTTCAGGAGATTAATCCCAGGGCTTTTCATGTCTGTTCCTGTTTTATGGGGCCAAACGAGCGGGCTGTCCGTTCAAAAACAAGGCTGGATTTTACAAGCATTCATTTAAGCCTTTTAGATATTTTCCTGACGCAGACAGCTCCGGCAAATGTCGTTTTTCTGGAAGTATCCCCTCCAGATGAGGAAGGATATATGAGCTTTGGCGCAACCGGTTCCGGTGTGTTCCAGTATACACTGGAAAAGGCAAAAACGATTATTTTACAGGTAAATGAGTTTTCCCCTTACGTCTATGGAAAGGATAATATGATTCACTATTCTCAGGCGGATGCTATCGTGGAAGGGAATTATGAGATCGCCTCGGTACCAGACATCCCAGTTGATGAAGATGTAGCGCATATATCCGAGTATATCGTGGAACAGATTCCGGATGGTGCCTGCATCCAGTTGGGGCTGGGCGGCCTCTCGAGCGCCATCGGATATGGCCTGGAACAGAAAAATGATCTGGGACTGCATTCGGAAATGATGTCGGATTCGATGATGCGTCTGATGGAGCTGGGAGTCATCAATAATTCCAGAAAACAGTATCTGCCAGGAAAATCGGTCGCCGCTTTTGCCTATGGAACCAAAGAATTATATCAATTTCTGAATAAAAACCCACAGATGTACTTCATGCCATTCCCTTGTGTAAATGATCCGGTCACCATCGCGAAAAATGACAATGTGATTTCTGTAAACACTGCCCTGACCATAGACCTGATGGGACAGGTAGTGGCGGACAGCATCGCCGGGGTCCAGTATTCGGCCACCGGTGGACAGCTCGATTTTGTCCGGGGTTCACAGATGTCAAAGGGCGGCAAAAGCTTTATCGCCATGACCTCGTCTTATCACGATAAGAAAAAGTGGCGGCAAAGTCGTATCGTAGCACAGCTGCCTCTGGGTTCTGTGGTGACAACTCCGCGCTCGGACGTGGAATATGTCGTCACAGAATATGGCTGTGTCAATCTGAAGCTACTCTGCATGAGAGACCGGGTGAAGGCCATGATCAGCCTCGCTCATCCAGATTTTCGCCCACAGCTGAAAGAGGATGCAAGGAGAGCAGGGCTTCTATAGAGGTGATGAGAGATAATGCCAATGGAGATGATAAAACATCAGGGCAGAAACCTACTCTTCATCAGACAACATGAAGGGGTTCAAGTGATCAGGGTAGAAACCTATTCTTCATCTGATGACGAAGGGAGTTAATTTATCAGGGCAGAAACCTGGCGTCCATTCGATACCGCATGGCTTCGAAAGCCGTGTCCGACAACATCCGCATGGCCTCAACCGGATACTTTCCGGCGGCAGTTTCTCCGGTCAGCATCAGAGCGGAAGCCCCATCTAATACTGCATTAAAGATATC
>JAJQDO010000023.1 GCA_021202175.1 Clostridiales bacterium
GCATGCTGCGTCATACATCGCTTTATCATCAGCATTAGAAATATTCTTTGACAAGGTCGTTTCTACTTCCATACGCAATACACCTTTCAAATATTTATATACTGTTGATTTTTATATCATAACATAAAATCGTTATAGATGTCCACATGTTTTTATGTATTTTTACATTATTGGGAAATTCAGGTTATTTGTCCTGTGGGCAAGGTGAAGGATAGGAAAATTTGAACAGACACGGCCTCAAATATTAAACACAACAACATAGGCCTCTGTGATCTCAATTAAAATCACAGAGGCCTTCCTCAATATAGTTTTCGCTATTCCTTTAATAATACAGGTCATTCCCCTAAAATATAAGTTGCTCCCCTAAATCCTGTATATCTTCTCCGCATTTTCGCTCAATATCACTTCTTTTTCCTCTTCGGAAATATCCAGTTCCTGCACAAAAGAAGGTCCCCCCGTCAGCCATTCTTTTCTCACCGGATAAGATGTCCCGAAAATAATATGGTCAGCGCCCAACACCTTGACAGCGCATTCCAGCTGAACCTTCCCCCAAGGCTGCGCATGAGACATTTCAAAATAAATATGCTCACGGAAGCGCTGTGCAGTTTCCCCGCTGTCTGATTTAAAGCGGCTGACCGCCTCCGTCTTTTTGGCCTGCTGTGGAAACATCATGGATGCGATGGCAAAGAATCCGCCACCCAGCATGGAATGCACCATCTTGATATTCGGATGTTTCACGAAGAAATCACTGAACACCTCACGGCCTACGGCAAGACCCTGATCTACGCAGCGTCCATAGGAACGACGAACATTATTGTAAGCGCAGAAGGAATTATATTCCGCAGGAATCGGTGTGTGATGAACATAGACATTCATCCCCAGATCATTGACCACATCGAAGAATGCGGAAAATCTCTCATCATCCAGATAGGTGTCGCCATAATGGGCACTCACCTGTACCGCATTCATTCCAAGTTCATCATGGCAACGCCGAAGCTCTGCGATGCTGTCCGGTGTTCCGTAAGGCGGAACCACTGCCAGTGGAATCAGTCTGCCACCGCTTTTTTGTCCGTACTCATACATGCCGTCATTAAATAAATGACACATTTCCAGACTCATCCACTCATGACATCCCGGCACTTTCAATACGGCCTTCTCCACTCCCGCATCATCCAAATCCGCCAACATGCCAGAAAGCACATAATCTCCCTGCACATAATTCAGGTTCGGGGAACCTTCCGGTTTCTCCAGCACCACCTGTTTTTTTCCGTCTGTGCCTGGCACTTCCTCACACCGTCCGTGCCAGCCATATTCTGCCGGCACCTCGCCCAGAAATTTCTCCATCAGGGCATCATCGGTAAAAATGCTTTCCGGTATCCAGTACATGTTTGCATCAATAACCATGTCTAACTCCCCCTTTTTTACCTGACGATGATTTTGACCCCTCACCAAATCATCGTCTTATCGTAGTTGAACTTCAATCCTTTATCTTTTTACTCGGCCATGATTTTGACTTCTCATCGGATCATCGTCTTATCATAGCTAAATTTAAATCCTTTGTAACTGAAATCCACCATATTAGGATTCACCTTGAAAAATCCGTCCTTAGGGATATCCTCATAGTGCGGTCTCTGGCAATCATAAATCTGATGTCCTTCTGCATCTCTTTCCACGGAAGGCATGCCATGGGGCGCCTCATCCGGTGCTTCTTCCGATTCCTCGCCAGCCAAAATCTTACATGCTGCTTCATAAAAGATAGCAAGAGCGTCATCCCGCACTTTCCCGGAACCTCCGTAAATGCAGTCGAATTCATCTTTGTGAGCCAGCAGCTTTTCCAGATCGTTCTTCCACTTAATGACTGTATCGTTCAATGTCTTTCCTCTGGCCATCATCTCATCCCCGGTAAATAACATCCGGTTCGTCCTGTCAAGAATGGCTATGCCGTCTTTTGTATGGTCGCCAATGCGGATGATTTCCAGCTCACGGCCTTTTAGCGGAATGATGTCTCCCTCTCCCACTGCCGTTTTGGGATAATTCGGTTCTGGGAAATCGATTCCTTCAAAACTCGGATAGGGAATGGAAACCAGTGGAAGAGCTTCTTCACCCATAAATGCCATATCAAAATAAAAATTATTGGCCGAGTGATCGAAATGATGATGGGTATTGATCACCCACGGGACTGGCTTCCCGCAAAGTTCTTCCAGATATTCCCGCAGGTTTCCCGCTCCATAACCGGTATCAATCGCGACACCGCTCTCTTCTCCCATGAGCAGATAATGATAATCACCTGAGCTCATAATCTGCCAGGTATTTTCATTAATCTGCGTGACTTCATAATAGGGGACATCCATCGGGGTCAGTGACCCATCCTTATGCCGAATCAGCACGTCGTGTTTCGGCGAAAAATCAATCGCTTTCATCTATTCCTCCTGTTTATGTTTTTCTGTCTTTAACAGCTCAATACTCTTATCCCGGACGATTTCCGCCGCTCCTCGTCCAAATGGCGAATTCAACGCCTCATAACGGAAGAGATCATAGGATTCCTGATCTGCCATATACTTTAAAGCACCATTTACCAGTGTGCAGACAAGCGTGATATCATAATCAGAGCTTTCCATAATCGCGTTTGCCGTCACGCAGTTCATCTCCGGCTTCACACCGAGCAGAGCGATATCGCCCAGGCAGATCGCTTCAATTTCCATATCACTGGTTCCGTCCGACTCATAAACATAACTCCTGGTCGGCTTCAGGCTGTGAAGATTCCTTTCATATTGTTTTGCCGGAACCGTCACATCCACAGAACGTTTTTCGATGGAGACCGGACCGATCACAGGCACGGCGCGCCATGCTGTCTCACAGATTTTCTCTCCGAGAATGCCTCCCAGTCGGCTGCAGATCTCGAACCCCTGCTCATGCAGATCCGTCCGGACTTTTTCACCATTGACAAAAGTGTCATTCACTGTCTTTTCGACTGGCGCCTGGTCGCCGGCCGCTCCGATCAGAAACAGCGCAACCATATCTTCACCAAACGTATCCTCAGCGACCTGGCATGCATAGCCTGCGATATCGGAGGTAATCGGCTTCCCACCATCGCTGAGCAGGGACTGATCCATCACGGAAGACTGCATGGCAAAATGACTGAGCAGTGCAATCGGCCTGCCTTCTGCATCGTCCAGCCGAATCACTGTCACTTCTGGATTACTCGGACCATCCCCGTTTGTTCCAATCCACCACCCGGCTTCAAGCTCAATATCCCGGTTGGCTACAATATCACAGTATCCCTTCTGCACGCCCAATGTGGCAGGGCGAAGCTGTTTCACTGCTTTCCCTGCAGCCTCACAGGCGGCTTCCTGTAATGCCACACGATAAGCATCCCTCAATTGTTGTTCCCTTTCTGTCTTCAACGAACGATTGGAGAGCAAATGGGGTGAGGAAAAAGAATGCGTCACACAAACCCATATCTTATGCTCAGCGACACCTGTTTCTGCGGAAACAAGCTCTCTTATCTTTTTCGTCTCATCAACCGGCATGGAGGTGATTTCCAGTGACAGGATGATAACGGTCGAACCCTTATCTTCCAATTCCCGAAAGGCAACAGCCCTGGCATGAATCGGATCATGAATCAGGCTGAAATTTTCTACAGCAGGATAATCTTCGGGAATCTTAATCAAACATTTTCCTGCTCCTGCTTCTAATGCTGTCATTTCTTTCTCCTTATAACTGCAGCTATTACTCATTTCATGATATTTTGCCATAGTAGCAAATATCAAAAAATCTTTCCTTATATACTTCAAGGAATTTTGAAACATATCCTGACAGCGAGTGCCAGGTATGCGATAAATAATAATTTTCCTCCTCTAAAAGTAATATAAGTGTAAAAATCAGTTAAATATTTTTCTTATTTATTTTACTATATAATATCACAGAAAAGTACAACTGTTTATGCATCATCCAATTTATAAATCACGGTTCGCACACAACTATGCTCAATTACTCGTTGCCTAAGTACAATGATTTTTAATCAGCTAAAACACTGTAATACATAGAAACATTGATTCTAGGCCATTCAGGAACTGTTAAGAATTAACTTTTTATCAGTTCCTTATATCGTCCGGCTAATGAAAGAACGATATACTCTGGTATTAAGATACCCCACAGAGAACTGTGGGGTATTGATCACATTCACAAATTATCGTTTCCATGAATGAAAACGGATACCAAATCAGTAAATTAAAGAGACATATCAATATTCAGGCCGGTTGCATCTTTCTTTCCGCCAAAGACCAGGCCGGAAATCAGGGCCAGTACGAAGCTGGCAACCATTGCAATAAGCAAACCGATAAATCCAAAGTCAATGCCTTCCGGATTGATGTAGCATGGCAGTCCCAGGATTCCAGATGCACCAAAGGAATACAGTTTAGAACCACAGAAGCCAGCGATCATAGAACCAATACCTGCGGAAAGGAATGTTGTATACATCAGCATTTTTCTTGGGAACAATACCGCATAAAGTGTCGGCTCATTGATTCCGAAGAAGGAGGAGATCATAGCAGGAATACAAACGCTTCGTTCTTCCGCGTCCTTAGTACGAATAATTACACCGAGAACTGCTCCCACACTGGCAATGGCGCCTGTAAAGAACAACGGGTGGATGATATCATATCCATATGTAGCAATATTCAGGTTGCACATGATGATGACCGGCATATGCAGACCACACATAACAAGCAGAGACCAGAAGGTACCGATCACGAGGCCGGCAATACCTGCATTCAGACCTACGATGAAGGACATGAACGAAGTCAGGAGACCCTGCAGGATCATTGCAATCGGGCCGACAACTAGGAAGCCGATCGGTGCAGTGATCAACAATGTCAAAAACGGTGTAAAGAAGGAGCGCAGCATTGCCGGCAGATTCTTGTTGAAGAATTTGAACAGCAAAGACGCTACCCATACGATCAGGATGATCGGGATAACGGAACTGGTATAGCCCACGGATGGGAAGATAACCGGAATGCCGAGAAATGTCGTATATACTTCCGATTCAAATACCGTTCCTGCGAATACTGTATAGAGGGCTTCTTCTGATGTAAGAGCTACTAAAGTAGGATATACTAAAGTTCCACCAAGTACGATACCGTATACATCTTTTAAGCCGAATTTTCTAGCAGCAGACCAGCCAATGGCAACCGGGAAGAAATAAAACAGTGCGTCGCCCATAGCGTACAATATCTGATAGGTACCACTATCAGTACTTATCACTCCGCAAACGGTCGTGAGCAATACCAGCAAGGCCTTAATCATACCACCGGCCATCAACATGCTTAAGAGCGGCTGGAAGATACCTGTCATGAGTACCAGGAAGCGGCTGACAATACCCTGTTTTTCTCCGTCTTCTGCTACTACCTGCTGTGCATTCGCAGATTCTGTCGCACTGAAGCCACCGATCTGTACCAGATCTTTATAAACCTCGTCCACCTGTGGTCCGATTACCACCTGATACTGACCGCCGGTCTGGATGACTTTCATAACCCCTTTGGTCGCCTTCATGGCTTCCGTGTTGGCTTTGCTTTCATCCGTCAGTTTAAAACGAAGTCTGGTCACGCAATGGGTCACACTGATGACATTTTCTTTTCCGCCGACGTATTTGATGACATTTTCGCAAAGTGTCTGATACTTAAGACCAGTTGCGCCAGATCCAGATTCGGTCGCCGGGGCTGTAGCTGCAACAGTTTCTGTCTGTGCCTCGCCTTCATATTCAATGACCGGACTTACTCCTGCCTTCACGTCAGAACCGATTCCTGACAACTGATAGGAATAGTCATCTCCATTTGTCATCAGCATCGGCGTGATCAGATTAATGTTCTGACTTTTCATAAATGCACGATCAATGCGGATCAATGGAGTTCCCGGTTTTATTTTTTGCCCTTGTTTTACCAGCATCTCCAGACCTTTACCATTTAAGGCTACCGTATCAATACCCACGTGCAACAAGATATCAAGTCCGCTGTCCGCATGGATACCTACCGCGTGATTGGTATCTGCGGTCAATGTAATCTCACCATCACATGGTGAACACACTTCATTCCCGTCAAAGATAAATGCTACGCCATCACCAAGTACTTTCCCGGCGAAAGTCTCGTCAGGAACCTGGGCAAGATCCACGCACTTACCTGTGACAGGTGCTGTCAACTGAAATTTTTTTGCCATAGTTCGCTTTCCTCCTCTTAAATGAAATCCATACTTTTTTCATCCCTAAACGATATCTATAAAAATATATCAGTTAATATTATGGTTAAATCATACAAAATTTCTCAGATTTATTGTGTTATAACTGTGATTAAAAACGGACATTCTTGACACATTTCAATTTTTTGAGTATAATTTTAATATATTTAAGAAAGAGAAATCTGCCTTTCATTGCAACGAATATTCGTTAATTTTCATTTACACTATCATTTCCTGCATAATAATTAACCTGCATTATCTTATTTATCATTCGCTGCACCTGAAGTACAGAACTATATTAGGAGAGAATTTGCTATGGAAAAATACAAGGTTTTAGTTTGTGATGACGATATTGCTGTACGTTACAGCCTGGAAGATTGTCTCATCAGCGAAGGGTTTGAAGCCTTATGTGTGAGCAATGCAGAAAGGCTCCTCGATGAGATTCAACACCAGTTCTTCGATGTTATTGTATTAGATATCATGCTTCCCGGGATGAATGGACTGGATGCATGTAAAGAGATTCGCAAAATATGTGACACTCCCATCATTATGCTGAGTGCCAAAGGAACGATCAACGATCGGATTACCGGTCTGGAAACCGGCGCCGATGATTATGTTCCTAAGCCTTTTTCCCCGCGGGAAGTCATCATTCGAATCAAACGGATTCTGAATCGTTCTGCCTTGAATCCCAAACCACACACTCTTTCTTTGGAAGAGTTAACTGTCTATCCGGAAAAGAATCAGGCTGTGGTAAATGAGGTTACCATCGGACTGACCATAAAGGAACTTCAGGTATTGCTTCTTCTTTTAAATAATGTCGGGAAGATCTGTACCCGTGATCATATATTAAATGAAGTCTGGGGATACGATTATCTTGGCGATACCCGTGTGGTGGACACCCTGATCAAGCGTATCCGTAAAAAAATCATCCTCAAGGATGTTCATTTCTCTATTAACTCCGTATATGGTGCCGGATATAAACTGGAGAAAACCGGCTAACCTATTGTTTTTTGTTTGCTGGAAAAATATTTTTCAGTATTACTCTGTAATCGTCCATAAAAAATGGGGAACGACATGAAATATAAACTCTACAATAAAAAGTCTATTTTAAAAGTGTTTCTGATCTATCTGGCTGGACTTCTGATCGGTCTTCTGCTGTTCTGGTATCTTCCAGCTCTCAATCAGACGCCTTCTCTCCGCAGTAATCTGGAAATGATGATTGAAGAATATCAGTCCAGCGGATCAACAGATGCATTCAATACTTCCAAGGCAAGCACCAGTCGCATCGCCCTTTATGACATGGAAGGAACTTGTATCTTTTACACCGCCCTCCGCGGTGAAAAAACCTTAGCCCAATTGGATGATGAAGACAATTCCATACTTAATAAAGTAGAAAAAAAATTAAAAGATACCTGGAAGGGCAAAACAACCAACTGTGTCATCATGGGGCTGGAGTACAGCATTGCGACCAGTGGTGCCATCGTGGCCATCGGAATGCCGATATACACGGATAATATCATGACCGGTGTTGTTCTCATGTATCGAAACTTTACCACTATTTTCATTACTTCTATTTTCTATCTGTTCGCTTTTACTGTGTTATATCTGATTCTTATATTCAGGCACTATTACCAGCTCCACAGACAAAAATATACAGAAGAGGTAGAACAATTTAAACGTAATTATGTAGATAATGTCACACACGCGCTGAAAACACCTGTCAACTCCGTCCGAGTGATGGCAGAAGCCCTTTGTGATGACGTAGTTTCCTCACCGGAAAAACAAAAAATATACTGTGCCCGTATCTTACAGGAAACGAAAAAGCAGGAACTTATGATTCAAAAGATTCTGAAGCTTTCCGAGATACAAAACCACCGCACGGATCTCAGCAAAACAGAAATAACATCGGAACAGTGCTTTGGCAGTCTTCTGGCGGATTATGATGATCTCTGTGAATGCATGGACATTACTTTTCAGGTCTCGGATTCCTTTTGGACTCTCCCGCTCCTTTACACCAATGCCGACAGCATGCAGGAAATCATAAAGGCGATATTGGATAATGCCATAAAATTTGTCCCGGAAAACGGAACTATTTTCGTCGATGCATCTGTAGGCAAAGAACATGTCACCATCAACATCCACGATAACGGACCCGGCATAAAAAAGCAGGACATTCCCCTCGTTTTCGAGCGTTTCTTTAAAACGAATGATGAAATGAATGAGGGCGGTACCGGCTTAGGTCTGGCCATCGTCAAGGAACTGATTGACGGACTTAGCGAAAAAGTCTGGGTGGAAAGTGAAATCGGCAAGGGAAGTACATTTTATTTCACCATCCAATGTGCCAGATACTCGAAGAGATAAACGAAGGGGGCTGTCAATAGGCAGCCCCCTTCCTCAATATAATTTGCGTTATGTAGTTTGCGCTATGCCGTTAATTTACTTGTGATCGTCTTCTCCAATTCACAAGGCGTACCGCAAAGTTCCAGTTCTACGGATGCAGTTCCCGTCAGATTCGTGACAGTAACCATATCTCTGGTCACTTCCACCTGCAGGTTCTGACCCTGCCAGATGATCGTATACTGCAGTCTGGTCCATTCTTCCGGAAGATACGGATCGATGCGAAGCTTGCCGCCAAGCATCCGCACGCCGCCAAATCCATAGACCACGCCCTGCCAGATTCCGCCGAAGGAGGCGGCATGAATACCGGCATTGGAGGATGTCATCACAGGTCCGAGGTCGATATTGGCCGATTTTTCAAAGAAATCATAGGCCATATCTTTCTCTCTCATGTCTGCTGCCAGCACGGCATGGGTGCAGAAGGATAAGGACGAATCATGAAGCGTTCTCTCCGCATAATATTTCCAGGTTGCTTCCTTGACTTCGTGCGGGAACATTTCTTCCAGAAGGAAGAACAGTACCAGAACGTCGGCCTGTTTGCTGACCTGAATCTGGTTGATCTGTGTCAGGTTATAGTCGCGGAAGATACCGTTGACATGATCTTGCTGTTTATATTTGGACAGGTCAATATCCTGCAATGTCAGATAAGTAGAATCCTGTGGCAGAATGCCTGTTTCACCTGGTACCGGAAGGAATACTTTATCCACCTTTTCGCACCACTGTTTATAGTAATCATCCAGGCTAAGTTTCGCATTTAACGCATCAAACAGATCTGGATTGCTTTCCTTCAGCAGATTATAGTATTCCATCGCTTTGCGAATATTCCACACTGCCAGGTAATTGGTAAATGCATTATCGGTCTTGTGCTCTTTGTATTCATCCGGGCCTACTACATCACAGATATGATAGAGACCATCGTTCGTCACCGTTTCGGAGAATTCTGTCACGCCAGTTTCCGGATTCACGCTCTCGATAATCTGGCGGCAGGTATCTTCCAGACGGGAAACCCAGAACCGGGCGGTATCGAAAATTAATTCATATCCAAATTTATCCATATAATCCTGGTCACCGGTAATCGCATAGTACTGCCATACGCCGAAGGCCACATCCGCAGTGATGTGCTGTTCTATAAATCCAGACCAAACTTTAATCGGCAGACCGGTCACGATATCCACGCCCTGGAATTCCGGCGTAACCTCGCCATCGTCAAGCCATGCGGATTCCCATGGGAACATAGCGCCTTCATACCCATTGTGTGCCGCTTTGCTGTGCGCGCCCGGCAGAGAATAATAACGATATTCCTCCAGCTTTCTCGCCGTTTCCGGCTGCGTGAACATATAGTATGGAAGAAGGAAGATTTCCGTATCCCAGAAGCAATGTCCGCGATATCCTTCACCGGACAAGCCTTTCGCACCGATATTCATACGGTTATCGTGTGCCGGTACCATCATCTGCATATGGTACTGCGCGAAGCGAATCGCGAACTGATCATATTCATTTCCTTCGATGGTGATTGGAATTCGATTCCAGACTTTTTCTTCCCACGCATCCGCCGTCTCTGCTGCCACAGCATCATATCCCATCTGCTCCTGCTCTTTGAGTTGAGCCAGTGAATATTGCTGGAGCTCCGCAACTGTCTTGTCCTGCACATCCAGATCTCTGGTCGTATATACATTACAATATTTCTCGATCGTCAGCGTTTCTCCCGCTGCGACTGCGATCTGATATACACCATATACATTTCTGGTGTCCATATTTACCTGAATCGGCACATCAATCTCACTGCCATTTTTGACAAAACGATGTACGGTATTCTCCACAAATGTAATCTGAGATTCCGTTGTCACAGGGACATACTGGATGTAGCGTCCATCATAGAACCGTTTCTCTCCATCAGTAAAATGCTGGGCTCCGGTGTTCGTCACACGGCCATCGATACCGGAACTTACCTTTACTTCCATGTCATCGGAAAGAGCCGTGATATCCATATGGATACAGAAATCATGGATTCTGCTTAAGGAAACCACACGGCGGAATGCGAGTTTCACTTTCTTACCGTTCGGCGCAGCCCAGACGATCTCTCTGGTCAATTCTGCCGTACGAATATTTAATTCCTTCGAATACTGCTCGACTTCACCCTGTTCCAGATTAAATCGAATACCATCAATCCATAATTCGACTGCCGTCATATCAGGAACATTCGGCAGCTCCGTCACAGCGGTAGGGTCGAATTTATTGAAAGTGCCGTTAATCAGCAGGCCTCTGGTCTCATTCAGATATTTTTCTTCTGCCGCGCTGCGCAGGCCCAGATATCCGTTACCCAGGGACATGATGGCTTCACACTTGCCAAGATGTGCTGCGTCAAAGCTGTCTTCCCGCAAAATCCAGTCGTTAATCTTATCATAATTCATGCTCATGTTATTTACCTCTCAAACGACTGTCATCACCCAGGCTTCTTTCCTTATGACAATCGTCTCCTTCTCCATCTTGCGACCTGTCATTTTTTCTCAAATTAAATTTGATACCAGCATCCGAATTGATACATCCTCTTAACAGGGAAAATGTCAAATTTTTTCACTCTCATATCATCTTCCGCTTTTAACTTATGACCGGTCAGATTCTTACCTCTCACAGATAGATTCGATCCAGTCGCAGACTTCGCCTGGATAGTCCGCCTCACAATGAGGCTGATCCCATACGAGCGCGTAATCTACCGGTTTACCGGCATTAGCAAGCATTAAGGCCAGGGTCATACTCACGGAAAATGAAGTATCCGCATCGCTTGCTCCCACACGAATCCGGTAATATTTTGCCTGATCAGATATCTCATCTGTGCCAATATAATTAAACGGGTTATTCAAATATAATTGCTGATCCAATGCCTCATTGTCTGCCGCCGTCGCAAATCCCGCATAATATTTCTCATATTCTTCCGGGAATTCTTCCTGCAACGACGCGATCGCAGCCGCAGCATTGGCGTCAAAATGCACAACCGCTTCTTCTGCAGGACCATAGACTTTATTTTCGCCACTGTCACATTTGAGCGTATCGAACGCAGTACAAGGTTTCATCCTGCGGCGATGGTTCAGAACATAAGTATCCAGATCGGAAATTACTGCTTTTTCTCCATCCCAGGAAAGCCATGCTGTCTTATCCTTCCCAGACAAGGTCACTGTTGGCGGAACAAATGGTGGCGGTGTCGGTACTCCCTTTGGCGGGTGGGAAACCATATCTCCTAATGTCGGTGGCTCCATCGGCTTATCCTCCGGCTCCAACCCTACGGGAGGCTTATTTAACGCGACGCCAGGACCCGCATGTCCCTGCATCAGGTCAGAACCTTCCCCATCTTCGTCATCACCACCCATTGGTGCGGGTGCTTCATAAGTATAATTTCCATTCAGATAGTCTTCCGCTGTATATGTTTCCGGTAATTCACCCTGGGCAAGTTTATTCAAATATTTCGTGGCAGACGCATTCAGAACATTCATCAGGTACTCATAAGCACTGCCGCCTCTGCCATCCTCGGAAAGTATCATCGGCTCATCTGTTTCCGGATTACGCAGTCCCAATCCATTAAAATACTGGATATATGCTTCCTTGCATTTACCGGACAACGCTTCCTGGAACGGTGTCATCACACCGGCAGAACCAGCAGGTGAATTTTCATTTTCCTTATCAGCAGAAAACATCCATTCATAAGCGAGATCTGCATGTTCGAGATCCGTAATCGGACAATAAATCTGGGATGCATAGACATCATCCTTCTGATCCATAAATGCTCCGTTTTCTTCCAGATAGCAATCGTACTTCTTATTGTTACCTGTCACGCCAACCAATGTGGACATAGCTCCGCCGGCACTCCAGCCCACAGAAATGATTCGGTCGAGATCACCTGGTATCTCTTCAGCATTGTGATGCAGAAAACGGATCACCGTCTTCAGATCAACCAGGTTTGCCAGAATCTTTCCACAACGTTCGCCCTGTGCATCCTTGGATTCATGGCCACGATTGCCACAGGTAACATAGACAAAGCCTCGCCCCAGATAATTTTCGCCAAAGCACCGCGGGCCGCCCAGCCACATATGCGGCATCTGCATATACCCGGCAGAGTTATTATTCAAAATGACTGGCGCCGTTTCTGCGGTATAGCCATTCCTTTCCCCTTCCGGATCAATCTCTCCGCCTTCCTTCATATAAGGAGCGGGAACGAAGATACTGAGTCTCTGAAATTTCGGTGTCTGCGCCCTTAATGTATAAATCACGTCTTCCAGACACCAGCAATCATATTTTTCGTCAAAAAACCACTGGTCTTTCACTTCTGCTAATTCCAGCGTTTTGTTAATAATAGGAACAAATTCGGACATGTTTATTTCCTCCTTTTATACAATATAAAAATATTATCAAAATCTCTCTTCACCCATCATGATGGATATCCTTTACGGTATTACAATAGAGGATAACTCCCCAATATCTCTCAGGGAATAAGTTACACCAGACGCCGTTGCGGCTTCCCCAATGCCCGCGCTGTCAAAACCACCGGCCGTTGCCGCTTCTATACCGGCTTTGGCATCCTCCACAACGAGGCAGTCGCCGGCCGGAAGCCCCAGCTTCTTAGCCGCAATCAGAAATACTTCCGGATGCGGTTTGGAATGCGTGATATCCGTACCGTCACTGATCGCGTCAAAGGTATCTCCCAGGCCAATCTGTCTTAAAATCAACTTCGTATTCCTGCTCGACGAGCCGATGGCGATTTTTACGCCCGCACTGCGAAGCTGTTTTAACAGATCCTGCATCGATTCCGCTACATCCTTCGAGGTCATTTTTACCAACAGGGAACGATAGATTTCGTTCTTCTGCTCGGCAAGTTCCTGTTTCTCTTCCTCAGAATACGAGCGATCCGCCTGTTCCAGAATAATCTCCAGACTGCGCATCCTGCTAACCCCGCGAAGGCGGTTATTAATAGTTTCATCAAATGGAATCTGCTCTTGATCAGCGATCTGTTTCCAGGCAAGGTAGTGATAATGATCAGTGGAACATATCACTCCATCCAGATCAAAAATCACTGCTCTATATTTCCTCATATTTTTTCATTCTCCCTCCTGTCATCATTCTGTAGTAAATCTGCAAACATGTCCGTTCTTATGATAAAACAACCATGTTCTTATGTCCTTCTCACATTCCGGCAGGATTAATGCATATTTCGAATTACAGGTGAGTATCTGGAAGTCCACAGAAAGCATCGACCGGCGATACCCCTTTAAACTCACTCTTTCCGAGCAGCTTTGATATGACCGCTTCGATCATCGGCCGATGGCAGCTGTAAGCGTTAATATAGGTCTTTACGCGCGGCACATCCTGTAGATGATATGGGTTAGAAAAAGATACAAATATGCTTGGTTCTTCCTCTACATGACGCGGCACATCCAGTGCATGCTTCTTCGCCCAAAACAATCGTATTGTGGTTTGATTGGATGCATGTTCACAGTTTGCCAGGTAAAGTGTCAGACGTTGTGGAGACAGTTCTTTCGTCCCGTGCATTTCTTCCTTTTCTATATCGAATCGCTCTGTCTGAAATCCCTCTTTTTGCAGCAATTCCTCTGCAATCGCTGTCATGCTGCCATCTATCGTCTCATCATTGCCAAAGGTCATCAGGCGAATTAACGGGAAGCGCTCCGGTGTCAGTGGCAAAACATCCTGGATGTTTTTTACCAATGTCACGCACTGATCCGCACATTCGGCCTGATATCGTTTTGCTTCCGCAGGCATCTGTGCCGTTGCCTGATTTCCCGCCACCTTCGCTTTCAACGCGAGAACCCGCATTACTGCTTCATCCAGCCGTTCCTTCGTAAGAATGCCTTTTTCCAGTCCATCCAGCATATACTGGTAATCTTCATAAAATCCCGTGGTAAAGACCAGCATATCGCACCCGGCTGCGATGGCAGACGGAATCGCCTTTTCTCGTGGCATCGCCTGCGTAAATCCGCTCATGATGGTCGCGTCCGTCGTAATCACTCCGTTAAATCCGAACTGATCACGAAGGACTCCGGTAAGTAATTCTTTACACAGGGAACCCGGAAGACAATCTTCGTATTTCAGTTCCGGATTGATCGCCATCGCTACGTTTGGCTGCACGATATGTCCCACCATCACACTTAAGAGTCCATCCGCAATCAGCTGCTGATAAATCGCTCCATAAGTAGCATACCATTCTTCCGCAGACAGACTGTTGTATGTCGGATGAAGATGCTGATCTCTGAAATCCACACCATCACCCGGATAATGCTTCGCGCAGGCCGCCATACCGTACCCTTGCAAAGTGCGAACATACTGAGAACAGAAATTTTTCACCCGGTCAAAATCCGAGCCACAGGTGCGCACATTGGTAATCGGATTCCGATAATTCATGTCCAGATCGCAAACAGGGGAAAAAGTCCAGTTGATTCCTACTGCCTGCCCTTCCTTTGCACACACCGTAGCGAACTTCTCCATCATTTCCTGATTGTCGGTGGCTGCCACTGTCATCGGCCATCCCATAAAGGTTCCATCTGACAGTCCGCCGGAACCACCTTCTTCCAGATTAGCCGCCTTCAAAAGCGGTACTCTCGCTGCTTCATCCAGTGGTTCAAACCATTTGCGGATATCTGCAGCCGGTGCCGGACGATAGAGGACACCGCCAACATTATATTCATCTACAATCGCCCGTAACTCTTCCGGACCATAATCCCCGCCCATCACACAAAATAATTGCCCAACCTTTTGCGGAATGGTGAGTGAAGATAAAGTGTTTTCCACCCATTTCACCTGTTCCTCCGACAGATAAAACGGCTTCTCCTTTAAATTCATAAAACCGAAATCCCCCTTTCTGCAACTTTTCATAAAAATAATGATGATAGATATAATATCAATTATACATCAAAATCTGTCATCCTGTTTAACCAGTTTTCTGTTTTTAGACTGACATTTCACTGACCGCTGTTTACCAAAAAACAATTTTACTCCAGTGTCATTTTCTCATCGGTAAATTTTCTCATAGGTAACATAAGCCACACAGTAATCCATCGGATATCCCGTGCAGCTTATGATCTTAAAAGTTTATGATCTTAAAGATATTTCTCTACAAACTCCCAGACGATTTTCAGATTTTCATCGGTACCATAAAGTGCATCTTCATGGTCTGCTTCCGGAAGAATGGTCAACTCCACTCTGTCCTCTCCAATCTGTTCCTTGATGGCATCCACCAGGATGATGGATTGCTGATAAGGAACCAGGCGATCCTTAAGCCCATGCTGAACAAGGATCGGAGACATCTTCGGATTGATATAAGTAATCGGATTACCCTTTGCCAGAAGTTCCGGGTCCACTTCCTGTAAAGGAGCGCCCATATAACTGCTCTCCGCCGAAGTAGCCAGATCATGGTCAACAAAGCTGACGCCGTTTTCGCGCGCCATGTCATCCATGACGGCAAAATCGGTCGGACCAAACTGATCGACCGCTACATTGACCTCACAGCTTCCCTCGAATGTTTTTCCTTCTTCTCCATAGAACTCTCCATTCGGAATATTCATTCCGAGGATAGCACTTAAATTTCCTCCGGCCGAACCGCCGATCACACCGATATGATCCGGGTCCAGTTCATAGTCAGCAGCATTCCGACGCAGGAAGCGAACAGCCTCTCTACAATCGAGAACAGCTGCCGGGAAAAGAGCTTCCCCGCTGAGACGATATTCTATGGAACCCACCACGATACCTTTTTTCAGGAATTTCAGATAGGTATCCATATGATCATCCCGCTTGTCACCCAGGCCAAAACCGCCGCCGTGAATGTGAAGCAATACAGCAAATGGCCCTTCTCCTTCTTCCGGATAATACAGATCAAGACGCTGATTCGGTGATTCTTCCGCATAGACAACATCCAGTTTCTTCCGTTTCACCCAACTGATATCCGCCATCTTCACTTCCATATCGGTTGGCGGACCATCAAATTTCAGAGAGCCCTCTAATGCATCGTAATCCAGCACTTCCGGATTCTTCTTTTCTTCCATCACTGTAACCTCCATTCTATTACACTGGCGTCCGCAGGATGATTCCTTCATTCTGCGGATATCAGTATTTCTCGTATCTTCCACATATACTTTTTAGGCAAATCTATATTCTAAGACATGATTGTCCTATATTTCCCGGTCGATTTACATTGGGCCGCCTTCCGGTCCTTTTTTCTCTCCTAAGGAAGCACGAATCTCAGGGATATATTTCTCAGCATCCATCAACAGGATACCAACAATCAGTAATGCACAAAGGATAAGACCTAACCATCCAAAACCAAAACGAACAATATTGATAACCGCCTGTGGCTGTGTCTCTGCCAGAGCATCGTATCCAACAGAAGCTAATAACATTGCCGGAAGCGCCTGTCCAAGACCCATACCAATCTTAGCGCCAATCGACTGAGAAGCAGCCATAAATCCTTCGGAACGGATACCGGTCTTCCACTCACCGTAATCGGCAGAGTCAGCACAGAATGCATACAAGCCGGCAAACATCGGGCTGATACCCAGAGAACGGCACACCGTACCGATTAACAACATGGTGACATTCGCTCCGGCTAAACCGGTAAGGCAAAAACCAACGGCCATGATCAGCGCACTGGCGACCATAAAAACACGTTTGGAAAATCTATTCACAATATATGGCATAATAACCAGCATCAGAAGGCCAGGTGCCTGCCCAAACGCCATCAACATTGTAAGCGTTCCCGGACTTTGCAGTACGATATTACAATAATAAATCTGGAATGCAACCGCATTTGCATTGATCAAAAGAATGATAACACCGAGAACCAGAGCAATCCAGAAATAGCGATTCTTCAATACCGCTTTCAGCTGTGTCATCAATGGAACATCATTTTCAGGTTTTGGTCCGCCAGGTCCCTCTGCAGGTGTCGGCTCTTTCATTCCCACTCTTTCCTTGCAGAAAATACCAGGAATCATAATCAGAGCGCAGGCGATCACACCCAAAACCAGACCAGTATTGGCCCATCCAATCTGTATATACAGAGCAGAAACACCAGTACCGACAACCAGACCGACGATAGCATTCATTAACGAAGAAAATGTGGATGTCGTATTACGGTCTTTCGGATCTCTTGTCAGACGAGCCAGCAATGCCGTATGTGCAACACCGAGAATTGTATAAACGATACAGTTGACAAATATGTAGGTCAGATAAGCATAGACGATTTTCGTTCCGTCTCCCCAATCAGGGTTCACGCGGAAAATCAAGGCCATGCCTACCAGCATCAGAGGACCGGCAATCAACAGCCAGGGTCTCGCCTTTCCTAACTTTGTATGAGTTTTATCAATGATACCACCCATACAGAAGTCAGTGACACCATCAAATACACGACAGATAACCATCATTGAAGTCACTGCTGCTGCTGCGATCAATGCCGTATCCGTGTAATAGCTTAGCAGGAAGCTGGCAAACACGGTACTGACCACGTTACTGCCGCCGGCACCGCAGCCATAACAAAACTTCTCAAATACGGGAATTTTCTTAGTTGTGTTTTCATTCATTATTCTTTCACACTCCTCAATAATAAACAAATATAGTGCTGTCGGGTTATGGCTGGCCCTTCCTCCCCCTTTAATCATTTGTTTTATAAAACAATTTTGCTTTAAAGCGTACTGGATACAGTCAGATATCTGGTATCATGTCTGCTATGAATCCGTAACACCCTTAACTTCCAGTATTTTTTACGCCTAAAAAGAAAATAATCCTGTTTAAACCT
>JAJQDO010000195.1:0-5638 GCA_021202175.1 Clostridiales bacterium
TGCGCCCGGCCACCGAGACCACGTTTACTATCACAGGCCTCGAACATAATACGACGTATACCTATGGAATGACGGCATATAAAGAAGCCAGCAGTTCCGCCAGAATCAAAGGAGAATCAGTACTAAGTCAGGAGATTGTCTTTACAACCTTGCCGGAAGGCGATATCTCCGTGGAGATCACGTCTCCAAATGATACGACCGTATCGGTAGGAGACAGCGCGGTGTTTAACGCATCGATCATCGTGGATTCAGATGACTACATCGCAACTAATTACCAGTGGCAGGAGATGGATTCTTCCGGCGCATGGGAGAACCTGAGCAATGATTCTTCCACGGTCAGTGGAGCGACATCGAGCAAGCTGACGTTATCCAAAGTGACCAAAGAAGAGGATGGCAACGAATACCGCTGCATTTTGAAAGTAAGCTATGAAGGTATAGACTCTATCATCAGCTACTATTCCAACCCGGCGGAACTCCATGTGGATTCTGTTGATATCGATCTGGATTTCACGGTGACAGGCAGCTATTCTGGCTCCGGAACTCTGGAAAATCCATACACAGGGCTTAGCAATACCTCAACGGTTTCTTCTACCGACGATGGTACGACATTGACCCTTACCGCAGTGGCAACGAAAAAGAACGGCACGGGAGCAAAAGATGCTGCCGTCGATTTCAAGATTTACAATTTGGAAGACAAGACAACGAATACAATCACGGTTGTGGCAGACAGCTCTGGAAAGGCAACGACAACCTGGACAGCACCGAAAGCGGCAAGCTATGGTCTGCGCGCAGTGGTACGGTCTGATGATGTTTATGACCAGACTTTATCGGATATGTGCTATTACGAAGCCTCGAAAGTATATGATGAGGATACGACAGAATATCGTCTCCGTCTGCAGCAGGACGGCAGCGCTGTCTCTAACATTGATTACGGCGAAAGTGTATCCCTCGTATTGCAGAGCAGGACAGTAAAAGCAGGCAGCACGGATACCAGCGGATCCTGGTCTAACGTCTCGGGAACCGTAGTATTTACGGTAGCAGACAATGACACAGAGACCACGATCTATACCGGACAGAATGGCAGCAACGCCAGCTACGAACCGGATGGTGCCGGAGCTGTGACCTTCAATGCATACTTGGGAAGCACAGATGGCGACGTCATTGCTACGAAGAGCATGCAGGTCAACAAGGTCGATATCACGATCACACCGACCTGGGAGGAGGATACCATCCCAACCAGCGAAGACGATGTGACGCTTTCTGTTGACGAAGGATTAGTCGACATGACCGCTACAGAAGCAGATGCATTTTTGAAGGAAAGCATTCTGGACATTTCATGCAGTTACTTCGACCTGGATGAGCAGGAAAACGCGTATGGCAAATATACAATCAGCCTGTCTTACAAGAATTATGAAGACAAGGATTCTACTGGATACCTGGAACTGACCACATTTAAAAACAACTACAATGTGACCCTGGAAAGTGACAGCTTTACGCTGAAAAAGGAAAGCGCTGTTGTAACTTATTCCAGTTCAGAAAATGGGAAACTGCGCGGATACTATACCGATAACCGGTATAACCTGAGCACAGGAAGCTCCGTGACCAAAGGAACGGCTCTCTACTTTACCGCAACCCCGAGCGATGGCTACGCTGTTGATTCCCGGGAAATCAATGGCACAACGTATACATCATCCTCGACCCTTCCGGATGGCATGGAATGGAGTTCGAACGGCAAACAGCTGGCCATCGAAAGCTTCGACACGACAAACCATGTTGGCGCTGACGGAACGCTTAACGTTGTGGTTCATTTCGCCGTTGAGGTGGAAAGCAGCTATGGGGAAGAAGAATCTGAGGGAACGACGGGAACAGAAACGGAATTAGAATCCGAAAGCACTACGACAACAAAGACGAGCTTTCAGGCGAAAGGCAGCGCAAAGAAAACTTCTGTCAAATTAAGCTGGAGCAAAGTGTCTGGAGCAGACGGCTATATCATTTATGGTAAGAAAGTCGGCAGCGGCTCAAAAATGAAACTTCTGACCGTCATCAAATCTGGTTCCAAGACAACCTGGACGCATCAGAGCCTGAAAAAAGCAACAACCTATAAATACCGCATTAAAGCATACAAACTCGTCAATGGCAAGAAACAGATCATCGGTATATCTAACACGATGAAGCTTGCGACAACCGGAGGCAAATATACCAATGTTTCCCGACTGAGAGCAGTTACGAAAGTCACTGTAAAGCTGGGCAAGACGAAGAAACTGTCCGTCAAGACAGTTCTGGCAGAAAAAAGTAAGTCCCTGTCAAAACACACGAAGAGTCTTACCTACACAACATCCGATTCTTCTGTAGTGAAAGTGACAAGCAGCGGAAAACTGAAAGCAGTCGGCAGGGGAACCTGTAAGGTATACATTACCAGTGCCAGCGGTGCCTATGCGATGGTCAGAGTGACGGTAAAATAGCTACCAATGTTCAGTTCAAGCTGGTTAGTTTAAGAGAAAAACCTGAGCATAGACATGACATAACATAAACATGACTCAAAGGAGGCAGCAGTTCGAAAGGGTTGCTGCCTCCTTTTGCCATGAAAGGTATATTTCCATTTCATAAATTCTTTGCAGCCAGATCAAATATAGAATTATATAAATAATTGCAATATTGAAAATATTGGTGTAAAGATCGGTATCCCATCGGTGTAAAGACACACCGATGGGATTCTTTTATATGTTTGCGCAGTCAGAGCTGAAGGTGATGTTATCTGTTACATTTTACAATTTCGGCGGCCTCTCTGCAAAGACTGGTGATTTTTTCAAAATCGCCTGCGGTAATCAGATCATTTTTTACCATCCAGCTGCCGCCGCAGGCAATGATCTTGTCAGATTTCAGATATTCAACTACATTTTTTGCGTTGATGCCACCGGTAGGCATGAATTTAAGCTTTGTGTAAGCGGCGCCTACCGCTTTGATCATCGGCAGTCCGCCAGATGGCTCTGCAGGGAAGAACTTTACAACGTCCAGACCTAGTTCGAGAGCCTTTTCTATTTCCCCGGGCGTTACCACTCCCGGAACGATCGGTATGTCATGATCAATACAATATTGGACTACTTTTGGGTTGAGTCCCGGGCTGACGATGAATTTCGCGCCTGCCTTTACTGCAAGGTCAACTTGCTCTGTCGTGAGTACGGTACCGGCTCCAACGAGCAGGTCGGGATACTCTGTGGCAAGAATCCGGATAGATTCTTCTGCAGCATCGGTACGGAATGTGACTTCCGCAACCGGAAGACCGCCTTCAATCAATGCTTTGCCAAGAGGTTTTGCGTCTTTTGCGTCATTTAGCACCACAACTGGTATAATTCCGGTTTCATAAAACTTCTTTAATATATCGTTCATTTTGCGAATCCTTTCTTTCTTTATAATCTTAATCAAACATCGGATATATCATTTTTCAGCGCTGCACTCTAGCGCCTGCGCCGCCCATGATGGCTTCCACTTCTTTTTTGCTTGCCATAGTAGTGTCACCAGGTGTTGTCATGGCAAGCGCGCCATGCGCTGCTCCGTAATTAACCGCTAATTCCGCATCTCCGGTAGTCATGAGACCATAGATTAATCCGGAAGCAAAAGAGTCACCGCCACCGACACGGTCCATGATCTCGAGCCCTTTATAATCTCTGGCCTTGTAGATTTCTCCATCTGCCTAGCAAAGAGCACTCCAATCATTGACAGTTGCCGTTTTCACTTCACGCAGAGTAGTGGCAACCGCTTTAAAATTCGGATAAATCGTGACCGCATGATTGATCATTTTTTTATAGCCATCAATATTCAGCTTTTTCAGATTTTCATCATTGCCTTCAATCTTGAGCCCCAGACACGCGGTGAAGTCTTCCTCGTTGCCGATCATCACATCTACATACTTCGCGATCTCTTTATTGACTTCCTGCGCTTTATTCAATCCCCCGATTGCTCCCCACATGGAAGGACGATAGTTGAGGTCATAAGAGACGATTGTGCCATATTTTTTTGCTGTTTTAATCGCGGCGAGAACGGTCTCACAGGATTGTTCGGATAAAGCGGCATAGATACCTCCAGTATGAAGCCATCGTACACCAAGTTCTCCAAAAATATACTCAAAATCAAAATCTGCTGGCGTCGCTTTGGATATGGCAGTATTCGCCCGGTCGGAGCATCCGACGGCACCCCGGATTCCGAAGCCTCTCTCGGTAAAATTAATCCCATTTCTGCATATGCGGCCAATGCCATCTGTATTCATCCATTTGATGAGAGCGGTATCGACACCGCCTTGAAGGATAAAGTCTTCCATCAGTTTCCCGATTTCATTATCAGCAAATGCGGTAATCGCCGCTGTTTTCATGCCAAAGCATCGACGCAGACCCCGAATGACGTTGTATTCCCCGCCGCCTTCCCAGGCACGAAACGCTCTGGCGGCGCGGATACGTCCTTCGCCTGGATCGAGACGAAGCATGATCTCGCCTAATGATACTGCGTCATAGGTACACTCTTTCGCTGGTTTCAAGTTTAAATTCATGATGGATTCTCCTTTCAAAAAAAGAAATATTCGTATATACGAATATAAATCGCATTTGCAACTAATACTATAATAACATCATGGATAAATTTGTCAAGTGGTTATTTGATACGAAGAAACGCAAAAAGACATAAATCGAATGTTTACATTTGATTTATGTCTTTGGGGACCTGTAGCGTCATACTTTTATCATTTCTATCATTATTTTTTGATAATTTATTTTTGTGGTTCACTGGGTTTTTGCGCATTGAGATCCAAGAAGAGCTGAAATTTCCGTGGCCTTATTTTTGATATGTTCCCCGGCCAGTTCATAGTTTTCTTCGGCCTGATAAAAACCAGAGATGCTAACTGCGCCAACCAGAGAACCATCCTGGCGGAAAACAGGAGCACTGGCGCAAGCCATATGTTCTTCATATTCTCGAAGATCTAAGGCATATCCGCGAGCGCGGACCGTCATAATTTCATTTATTAATACCTGTTTATCACAAATTGTATGGTCTGTCCGAGAAGTAAGAGTCAGATCGTCTATCAGAGAGTCGATTTCCGCTTTTGGAAGGTAAGCTAACAGCACTTTTCCAAGAGAAGTGCAGTATAAGGGAGCCGTACTGCCGAGAGTGGCTGTCGTGATAATAGGATTTTCAGGAACTTCTTTTAATACGTAAACGACTTCATGACCGGAAAGTTTTCCAAAAAAAGCAGTGCGTCCGGTCTGCCTTGCCAGGTTTTTAAGCTCTGATGCAATCAATTTTAACTCGTCATTGGCATTCGGATAGGATAGACCGATACGATAAGCGTTGATGCCAATCTGATAAAGCTGTTGGGTTCCTGTTTTTTCACAAACAGTGAGCATCCCTGAATGAACCAGTGTTACGAGAATATCGTAGGCGCTGGTTTTAGGAATAGAAAAAGCTTTACATAGTTCTTCCAGAGATACCCCTTCCGAGTGAGATGATATGTAAGTTAGAATATTAATAGAACGTAATACGGTACGATTTAATTTCAATAAATTATCCTCCTCAATAAAGTATATAGAGTAATTATACAAAAGCATCAGTTAATTTTCAAGGGATGACATTTTTGTATAATTTTTAGATTTTT
>JAJQDO010000195.1:5648-18230 GCA_021202175.1 Clostridiales bacterium
ACACTAAGTTTACAAATAATCGACCGAAATTAAAGGAGGTAAAAGAATTAATGAAGAAATTAGTGTCAATTATTTTATGTTTCACTTTGGTTTTCAGTTTAGCAGCATGTGGAAGCTCTTCTGGTACTTCATCAGAAGATACTTCAGCCGGAAGCTCTTCTGACAGTTCATCAGACAGCTCCTCGGGTAGTGAGAGTAGTGGAGGAAGCTACAAGATTGGTTTTACAGACAACTACAATGGTAACAGTTATCATCAGACCATGGAAACCTATATGCAGGAAGTCACAGACGAACTGATAGATGAGGGTTATATTTCAGAATTGACCATCGTTGAGGCGAATCAGGACGCAAACACACAGATTCAGCAGATTGAAGATTTTATCGTGCAGGGATATGATCTGATCGTCATTGATCCATGTTCCACAAGTTCTTTGAATAGTGCTGTTGAGGAAACTTGTGATGCAGGTATTCCTTGCCTGATTATCAATGATGGCCCGATTGATTACGAAAATGATCTTGTATATCAATTGGTATTTGATTTTGTAGACCTTGCTGAGACGCTGACCAGACAGGTATGTGAAGAGATTGGCGGTTCCGGCAATATCATTGAGTTAAGAGGAACTGCTGGCACTACTTGTGATACGGATATGCATCAGGGTGTTATGAATGCGTTGGAAGATTATCCGGATGTAACGATTGTGTCTGAGATATACACAGATTGGACTGCTTCGACTGCACAGACAGAGTTAAATAGCGTTCTTCCGACACTTGATCAGGTAGACGGTCTCGTAACACAGGGAGGAGATGCTTACGCGGCGGTGCAGGCATTCTTATCAGCTGGATACACAGATCTTCCGGTTATCGCTGGTGATAACAGAGGTTCCTTCTTAAAATGGTGGGCAACAGAAGCACCCGAAGGATATTCTACAATCTCTGGTGCTTGTAATCCTTGGGATGGCGCCATCTCAATGTACATTGCAGTTGATATCTTAAATGGAGAAGACGTACCGAATACAATGGACTGCCCGTTTGAATATGTTTACGCGGAAGGCGTATCAGAATACGCGGATATGGCTGACGACGATGTGGCAATCACCACTTATACCTGGGATGAGATTAAATCCGATATCGAAGGTATAAATTAAATCTACTCATTCAGGTGCTGCCGGAATCCGACAGCACCTTTTTATAATAACACTGTTGTTAAAAAAATTATTTTTGTTCATTTATGATTGTTTTGCTGTGAAATGAATGGGTTGTGATATCACGAAAAATGACAAGGGATGGTAGTATGATTTCGATAGAGATTCTTGAACGATTTTTAAATAGCACAAAAACAGTGGACATGACATGGCCATTGGAACCGGGGATGCCTAATTGGCCGACCTAACCGCCATTTTCTGCTGTTACCTATGAGAAGCTGGAATGCGGAAATAGATCTTGCCACCGTGCTGTTCACATGAGTGAACACACTGGGACACATGTTGACGCGGGGAGTCATTTTGTGAAGGGGAAACCGAACGTGGATGAAATCCCGGTGAAACAGTTGATGGGTCGCGCAGTCAATGTAGACGCGACTGCCACGCCTCCAAGAGGAGATTATCCGTTGGAAGAATTACTGGCTTTTGAAAAAAATTATGGTGAGATTAAAAAAGGCGATATAGTATTTTTCCGATTTGGATGGGATGAAAAGTATGGAATCAAACCGGACGGAAAGGCTTTTAATGAAGATTGGCCGGGTATTTCTACGCAGGTGGGAGAATACCTGGCAAAAAAAGAAGTAAAAGCTGTCGGCTGTGACTGCCTTGCATTAGATGCGGATGGTACAGATTACCCTTGTCATGCGATTCTTTTGGGACAGGACATCAATATCATTGAAAATGTAGCAAGATTAGGTGAACTGCCACGATTTTTCAGTGTCATCGGACTACCATGCAGGTTTAAGGAAGGGTCTGGTTCACCGATTCGTTTGATTGCATTTCTTGATGATACCAGAGATAAAGATTGTTAAAGCTATATCATGCAGACATGGGTTGGAATATCTGTGTAAACGAAATGATTTCTTTCGCTGTGGAAAGATGATTGTCGGGATAGCAAAGTTTTTTTACATGATATCGCGATATTTAAAGAAAGGAAGTGATAGGATTTGAAGCATAAGGAAAACCAAACGCCTTATATAGAATTATCCGGGATTGATAAGTTCTTTGGCATCACAAAGGCTTTGCAGAATGTAAACCTTGGAATCTATGCCGGGGAAGTCATTGGTCTTATCGGTCCGAACGGAGCCGGCAAATCAACACTGATGAAAGTATTGACCGGAGTGCTTCCTCCGACGAACGGAACAATCAAATTGGAAGGCAAAGAAGTATCATCCTATAATACGAAGAGCGCAAAGGAGACAGGTATTGCCTGCGCTTATCAGGATTTGTCCCTTTGTACCAACCTCAGTGTGTTTGAAAATTTTGCTATGCTCAATGTCAGCCACAGCATGATGGCTCAGCCTGCGTGGAGAAAAAATGCCAGAACACAGGCAAAAGAACTGTTGGAACAATATTTTCCTGGAAATGGTATTGATGTTTCAAAAGAAGTAGATCATTTAAGTCTTGCGGATAAACAGGTCGTAGAGATATGCAAAACGTTGATGACGGATAATCTTAAAGTTCTCATACTTGATGAACCGACAAGTGCGTTATCTTCTGATAAAGCGCATCAGCTTCACCAGATTGTGGAAGAGTTAAGCAATAAGGGTGTTGCTGTCATTTATATTTCACATAAGCTGGATGAGATCAGCATTGTTGCGGACCGTATCGTTGTTCTTCGTAATGGGCAGAATTCTGGCGAATGTGACGCAAAAACAGTCACCCAGGATGAACTTGTCACGATGATGGGCGGAGAGAGCCGTGAAAAAACTGCCAAAGGCGAAGACACATCGAAAGATAAGGAAATCATGGTAGAGATTAATCATTTGAGTGACGGATTGCTCAATGATATCAACATGGTCGTTCGCAAAGGAGAGATTCTCGGGATTTCTGGTCTGGCCGGTTCCGGGCAGCCAGAACTTTTACAGGAGATTTTTAATGCCAGACATCATATCGGTGAAGAAACGAAGAACGGAGTTAAGATCAACAGTACCATAGCATATGTTTCAGGAGACCGGACCAAAGAAGGTGTATTTCCACTTTGGGATATCAAAAATAACATTTTAATTGCGAATCTGGACCGGGTGAAAGGAAAGATACTGATTGATAAAAAGAAGGCGGCAGAATCTGCACAGACCTGGTATGATAAATTGAAATTCCGTGCCGAAGGGATTGAAAGCAATATCATGTCATTGTCTGGAGGAAATCAGCAAAAAGCCTTGATTGCCCGCGGTATTGCGTCGGAAGCAGATATCATTATCCTCAATGACCCGACGGCAGGTGTTGATATCAATACAAAAAATGACATCTATGATCTTCTGGAAGAAATGAAAGACGAGGGGAAATCTGTCATTCTCTACTCGACAGAAGATGCGGAAATTGAAATCTGTGACCGAGCCTATATTATGCATGACGGGGAGATTACAGAGGAGTTGATTGGAAATGATATCACGGTTTCGAATATCGTAAAAGCTTCCTTTAAGAAAGTGAAAAAAGAGAAAAAAGAAGAAAAGCATAAGAGCGTTCTCAGCCAAGTCTTTTCATCCAGGTTAACACTTCCGATTCTGACAATGCTTATCATATTCGCAGCGAACGTTTCGTTTACACCGAACCTTTTGAGTTACATAGGATTGCGAATGAAGATTAATTCCACGCTTCCCTTGATTTTTGCGGCACTTGGCCAGATGTTCATCATTTTGTGCGGTGACTGCGACATGGGAAATGGGTACTCCATCGGTCTTGCAAATGTAATGGTCGGCATATTACTTACGGGAAGTCCTTTTGTCGGATTTGTAGGCCTTCTTATATTTGTTGCCGCATATGCCGGTATGGCAGCGTTGATTCATTTAAGAAGTATTCCAGCCATCGTTGTAACATTGGGAGCCCAGTTCGTCTGGTATGGCGTTGCTTTGATTATCTGTCCGACGCCGGGCGGAAATTGCCCACAATGGTTATCTTCTTTCCTGAAACTGCAAACGCCGCTGATTCCATTCTCCATCATTCTTGCAGTTATTGTAGGATTTTTGTGCTGGTATCTGCTCAATCGCTGCCGTTATGGCATGGTTATGCGAGGCATCGGAAATAATCCGAATTCCGTGGAACGTTCCGGCTGGAGTTTCCTGGTTGCAAAAATGGTAAATTACGGAATTGCCGGTCTGCTGGTAGTTTTTGCCGGTATGGCTTACACTTCTTCCTCGAACGGTGCTGATGCCAACAGTTCTGCAAACTTCTGTATGATGTCGATTGCGACAGTAATCCTTGGCGGTTGTGAGATGTCTGGTGGTGTTGTGGAGCCAATGGGTGTTGTAGCAGCAGCCGTTGCCATGAATCTGATTAATTCGCTGCTCACCGCAGTTAAGGTGGACTCAAACTATCAGACAGCGATTATCGGCATCATCCTGATTGGAGTATTGGGATTTAAATATATCATCAGAAGAAGGGAGGCGGCGAAGTAATGAGTAAGGTAAAAGACATAGTTCAGAAAAATGCTTTTATATGGCCAGTTGCAGGAAGTCTCATATTATATGCAGCGACGATTGTTGTAATGGGACGATTTAATGTGGCGATTCTGTCTTCCTGTGCAAAGTTATGTGTATTTGCCATGTTGCTGGCTCTGGGACAGATGATTGTAGTTACCAGTGGTAATGGCGCTATTGATCTTTCGCAAAAATATATTTTGACATTGGCTGCCTACGCTTCTTGTACTTTTATGGAGACCAATGTGATATTCGGCCTTTTGATTGCGATTGCTATCGGCGCTCTCTGCGGTCTTCTGAGTTCCATCATCAATGTCTACCTTCAGGTTCCTGCCATGATAACAACGCTGGCTACAGGGTATCTGTTTTATTCGATTATACTTGTCGTATCCTCGAAATGGTCCAGTACGCCGGTAAGAAGTTTTGTCAATTTCGTGAATGGAAATATTCTTGGGATTAATATGATGACCCTCTTGTGTATTGTTGTCGCGATTTTCCTGTGGTTTTTGCTTTATCGAACGAAATACGGACATCATCTTCATGCGGTTGGACAGAAGAGGGAAGCGGCAAGATTGGCTGGAATCAATGTACAGAAAACAGTTATTATCGCTTTTGTGATCAATGGAGCTCTCTGCGGTCTGGCAGGAGCACTATGTGCAGCATATAGCGGAGGCGCCAATCAGGATCTTGGAACAACGTATTTCCTTCCTTCTGTAGCGGCAGCCTTTGTGGGTGGAACAAATGCCGCCGGAGGCAAATCCAGCGTGGTTGGTGTCAGCATTGGTGCATTTATGATGACATTGATGTCCACTTTCCTGAATGCGGCAAATTTCGGCGTTGGCGTACAGAAATTGATTCAAGGTATATTCCTTGTATTTTTGCTTGTAATTGCCATATCCGATGCTACAAAGAAAAAATGATGACGCTGTTCACGATTATGTGCGCATAGTAAGATAACGCTGGTTACTGTTCCCATGTGCGGTGAACAGTGACCAGAAGTGATGATTGAGGTAATTATTTGTTTGACAGGCGAGGGAAATTAATATGAAAGCAGTACAGATAAAAAAACCGGGAGATCTTCAGATTATAGATATGGATAAACCGGTTATTTCAGGAGAAAATAATGTTCTTGTAAAAATGACATCAGCTGGAATCTGTGGAAGTGATGTTGGAATCTATCATGGAACGAATGCGGCAGCTACGTACCCACGGGTGATTGGTCATGAAATTGTTGGCGTAGTAGAAGAGATTGCGAAAGGAGTTACAAACGTAAAGCCAGGTGATCGTGTGATTATCGATCAGGTCACAGCATGTGGAAAATGCTATGCCTGCCGTAAAGGACGCCCAAATGTATGCGGGAACTTGAAGGTGCGCGGCGTGCATATTGATGGGGGATATCGCGAATATCTCAATGTAAATGAAATGGATTGCTATCATTTGCCGGATTTTCTGCCGGATCGCGATGCGATTATGATTGAACCGACAACGATTGCAGTACAATGCTGTTCCAGAGCGGCACTTGAACAGGAGGATGAAGTGTTGATCATCGGTGCCGGTGCCTTGGGAAGCAGTGTTTTACGGATTGCGAAATTATATCATCCGAAAAAAATCATCATGTCGGACATAGATGACCAGAAACTAAAAGAATCCCTGGATGCGGGAGCGGATGAAGTCATTAACAGTCTGAAAGAAAATGTTCCTGAACGAGCCCATGAAATGACAGGAGGATATGGTCCAACCGTTACGATTGACGCGGCTTGTGTAAAAGGGAGTCTTCTTACTGCATTGGAAGCTACTGGGAATGCGGGACGGGTGATTACCATGGGATTCAGCGTGGCGCCGGACGAAGTCAATCAGTTTTTGATTACATCGAAAGAATTGGATGTACGAGGAAGCCGGCTTCAAAACCGTAAATTTCAGCAGGTGATCGATCTTGTGAACGAAGGGAAGATTGATTTAAAGGGGAGCGTATCTCATAGTTTCCATTTTACAGATGCACAAAAAGCCTTTGATTTTGTGGATAGTAAAGACCCTTCTATCCGGAAAATTACATTGACGTTTGAAAAATAAATCGTAGCGGAGGAATAATAATATGGATATGACACTGCGATGGTTCGGGGATGGGTTTGATACTGTTTCTTTGGAAAATATCCGCCAGATTCCAGGTGTGACAGGAATCGTATCTACTCTGTATGACACGCAACCAGGCGACGTATGGCCGGAAGAACGAATTCAGGCCTTAAAAGATCGCGTCGAATCAGCAGGCCTGAAATTACTCGGAATTGAAAGCGTGAACATTCATGATTCTATCAAGGTCGGTACTCCCGAGCGCGATCAATATATTGATCACTATATCAAAACGCTTGAGCGTTTGGGAAGAGCAGGCGTAAAATGCGTATGCTATAATTTTATGCCGGTATTTGACTGGACCAGATCCGACCTGGCGAAGCTTAGAAACGATGGTTCCACTGTATTGGCTTATGACCAAAAAGAAATTGATAAGATTGACCCATGCAACATATTTGAATCCATGCAAAAGAAAGCCGGGGACAGCCTTTTGCCAGGCTGGGAACCAGAACGGATGGCACATCTACAGGAATTATTTGCAATGTACGCGGATGTAGATGAAGAAAAGCTGTTTGCAAATCTTGCCTATTTTCTTCGCGCGATTCAGCCGGTTTGTGAAAAATACGATATAAAAATGGCAATTCATCCAGATGATCCGCCTTGGAAAGTGTTTGGCTTACCGCGGATTATGACAAGTAAGGAAAACTTGATTCGTCTGACAAAAATGGTAAATGCGCCTTTTAATGGAATTACACTTTGTACGGGATCTCTCGGTTCTGACCCGGATAATGATATTCCAGATATTATTCATAGTCTTGCAGGAAGGATACATTTCGCGCATATCAGAAATATAAAACATAATGCGCCAGGAGATTTTCAGGAAGCAGCTCACCTTTCTTCTGACGGCAGTTTGGATATGTATGAGATTATGAAAGCATTATACGATATTCATTTCGACGGTCTGATTCGTCCGGATCACGGTCGAATGATATGGGGAGAGAAGGCGATGCCGGGATATGGACTTTATGACCGTGCTCTTGGTGCCGCTTATCTGAACGGCCTCTGGGAAGCCATTCAAAAGAATAATCGCTAAAGGAGTAAGAATATGTTAACATTAGAACGAGGGTCTTTAAAATATCACGAAGAATGGAAAAAGATTAATGTTCTGTTGCCGAAATACGATGTAGAATCTGTTATCAAAAATACCTATGATGCCCCGGTATGGGTGCATTTTGGGGCAGGAAATATATTCCGGGGTTTTATAGCGGCCCTGCAGCAAACACTTTTGAACGAAGGACAGGCGGATCGGGGTATCATAGCGGTGGAAACCTTTGATTATGATATCATCAAAATGATTTATGACCCTTTTGATAACCTGACGATGAATGTCACCCTGAATGCTGATGGCTCAACAGATCGCGAGATTATAGCAAGCGTTACGGAAGGAATATGCGCTGATAATAACAATCTGGATATGATGCATCGATTAAAAGAGATTTTTACATCAGATAGTTTGCAGATGATTTCCTTTACCATTACGGAAAAAGGCTATGCCTTGCAAAATGCTGCTGGAGAATTTCTGCCTGTTGTAAAAAAAGACATGGAATGTGGTCCTGCACAGTGCGTTCATGCTATGAGCATGGTAACCAGTCTTCTTTATGAAAGATTCCTGAGCGGGAAGAAACCGTTAGCAGTGGTCTCTATGGATAATTGCAGTCACAACGGAGAAAAATTACAGACCAGTATCATGACAATTGCGCGAAACTGGAAAGAAAATGGATATATTGGGCAGGATTTTCTGGATTATTTGGAGGATGAGACAAAGATAACGTTCCCCTGGAGTATGATTGATAAGATTACTCCCAGACCGGCAGATATCGTGGAAAAAAGTCTTACCGCCGATGGGATTAAAGGTATGCAGCCGATCATCACAGGAAAAAACACTTATATCGCTCCATTTGTCAATGCGGAAAAACCTCAATACCTTGTGGTAGAAGATAAATTTCCTGCTGGCCGTCCTGCTCTGGAATAGGCAGGCGTTTATATGACAGACCGGGGAACGGTCAATGACACGGAACGGATGAAGGTGACCACTTGTTTGAACCCGCTTCACACTGCCATGAGTGTCTATGGATGCATGCTGGGTTACACACTTATTTCAGAAGAAATGAAGGATGATGATCTCGTTAACCTGATTCGAATCCTTGGATACAGGGAAGGACTACCGGTTGTAAAAGACCCTGGAATCTTGAGCCCCAGGGCATTTATTGATGAGGTCATTGAAAAGAGACTTCCAAACCCTTTTATGCCGGATACTCCCCAACGGATTGCGACAGACACCAGCCAGAAAGTCGGAATTCGATTCGGTGAAACGATAAAGAGCTATCTTGCAGAAGGCAGAGATTTGAATGAGATGAACGCGATTCCACTTGCTCTGGCAGGATGGCTTCGGTATCTTTTAGCGGTGGATGATCAGGGAAATGTGATGGAAGTTTCCGCAGACCCGATGAAAGAAGAATTACAAGGCATGCTTCAGGGAATCTGTATCGGAGATCCTGATTCTTATCATGGTCAGTTAAAGGATATCCTCACAAACGAGACTATTTTTGGAATTAATCTGGTCAAGGCGGGCTTGTCGGAGAAAATAGAGCATATCTTCATGGAAGAAATCGCCGGAATCGGAGCTGTGCGCAATACTCTCAGAAAATATGTTTCAGAGAATACTTAATGTCATTGGCTGCGCGTAATTGCGGATTTTTACAAATTGTCGACAATATCCGGCATTCTAAAGTGCTTTAGGATGTAGTTTGACAGGAATACCTGGTTCACCATAAATAGACAATAATTGAAAATCCATAATGTTGAAACATTGAAAGTCAGTGATATTGACATTGTTGAAGAAATATCCATTTTATGGTAGTATTGGGGTCGGAATAATTCCGACCCTTACATTATATTTTGAGGAAAGTTTTTCATAAAGGACGGCTTAAGAAATTGATTTTTAAGTGTTAATATAATCCAAAGAACTGAAAATTATTTTTTAGGTTTGAATGAAAAGTAATATAGTAAACGACAGATCGTCGTCTGTTATAATGTTTTTAATATTCTTACAGAGAAGACTTTACTGTTTGATACCGGCGGAATTATCAGAGATGCAGGAAGGGAGTGGTAGTTAAGAATGAATATATCAGAAAGCTAGGCCGGCGAAACAAGGAAAGATTATGCTATTCGCCTGATCTAAGACAAGAATATTCATTTGGTTTTGGCACCCGGGACTTTAGTCAATGTAAATGATCTGGTGGGAGAACTGGGGGTGTCCAGATCATCTGTTCGAGAGGCGTTGAGCGAATTAAGTAAAACACATATTGTTGAGGTGGTTCCGCAAAGCGGAAGCAGGATTTCACTCGTGGATCTCAATCTGGTAGATGAAGCCAGGTTTTTGAGGAATACATTGGAATGTGCAGTGACCAAGGAAATGTGTGAGAACCGGACTGAGGACCAGCTTATTTCATTGAAAAAAAATATCAAGCTGCAGGAGATTTATCTGGAGTATAATATGACAGATCAATTACTTGAGTTAGATAATGAATTTCATAAAATGCTTTTCGATTTTACGAATAAAACTGAAATATATGAATTGGTTCATAATTTTTCCATCCATTATGACCGGTTGCGAAGTATGACGATGGTCGCTGTGAAAAATCTTAAAATTGTGGAAGATCACCGTATGATTTTAGAATATATTGAAAGCAGAGATGTTGATAATGCTATTAAGCTGATGGAATGTCACCTGTCAAGATACAGAGTGGAATCCGATGAGATAAAAGAGCGTTATCCGACATATTTTAAATGAAAATACATATAAAAAGGTAAGGAAGCATAGTTCCTCTTCCCGTTTCATAAAATATCTCATACATTCTAAATGATGGTGATATCTATGAATCAGAGACAGTATGACTTAATGAAGCGGAAATATGAAAGACGTGTGAAGGTACACCCGACTTCCTACCGTGATGGAAGACGTATGCAGACTGACCAGCTGGAACCTTTGCCCTATGCCATTTTTTTCCGTATCCGAATTTTCATAGCCGTAATGATATTTGCCTTTTTTGTTTTTCTGGTGAAAGATGTATTAGCAGAAGAGGAAGAATACATGGTATTTCAGGCTATGCAATATAATATTTCAGATGAATATGATATTTCAGCGAATGGACTGAAAGAATATGTGATTGATACATTTTCCGAGATCACAACACAAATGGGCTCCCAATGATTATCATTTTCCGAAAACAAAGGAAACGTCCGCATTCCATGACAGGTTCTGTCATTTCTTTCGAGAAAAGATCGTGTTTTGCGAGAAACTGTCAAATGTGTTATGATAAACATAACAGGATAGGAGTAACTGACAGTATAAAAACGCAAGATAATACCTGATAGTATACGGGATTACGAATTGTGAGATAATATCTGACGACATACACGATATAGAACCGGGGGATAAGGAAATGACGGTTAATGTGAAGGAATTGGTCTATGAAAAGTTTTTAGAACTTTTAAATAAGAAGAATATTGATAAGATCACGGTAAAAGATCTGGCAGAAGCCTGCGGTATTAGCAGACAGACTTTCTACTATCATTTTCAGGATATCCTGGATGTGGTGGAATATGCATTATTAAAATTGGAAGAAGCTATAAAAAAACGAACCGCTGCGGCGAAGGATTTGAAGGAAATGCTTGAGATTTTACTGGATGACACGCTGGAACATCAACAGATTTTTGAACAGCTGCTTCATTCGAAATGGCAGGAGGAGACGAGAAATATCGTCAAGGACATCGTTATGTCTGGGATGAGAAGTATGATGCGGGAGAAGAACTGGTTTCCAGATATGAGAGAATCAGATATGGAACTGGCGAACTGCTTTTACACCTATGCGATTGCCGGCGTCCTCATAGAGTATAGAGACACGGAGGTTTATGATTCGAAAAAAATGGCAGAGGATTTGTATCGGCTCATTACCGGCCAGGTTCTGGGAAAAGAGGTTCATGTGTAAATATTTGTCCAAATAGATTATTTCAGTTGTTATATCAGACGGGTATATATTACTCGTCTGATAATTTTTATATAGATAACTTCGTTCCTTCAAGACAAAAAAGATAAAAACACTCTGTTTCAGATGCTCATTTTTACACTTTTCCATTTCTGTCAATACATATTTCATAAAGTGTCAATGGAAATTGTGGCAGATTTGTGATAAATATAATACAATTCCTGTATAATCGAACGGATGAATAGCACAGCTCGAAAAATGAAAGGGGAACGTTTATGCAAGAGGTAAAAAAACCGGATAAAAAACCATGGGTATTTTATTATATCATCGCGTTAGCTGTCGTAATATTCTTGAATTTCCTGATCATTCCGATCATGGAGTCAAGACAGATCGAAGAAGTAGATTATGGTACATTTCTTGATATGATCAATGAGAAAAATATTGGCCTTGTCAACATCGAGGATAATCAGATTGTATTTACCGATGAGTCAGAGGAAAATATTTATAAGACGGGTGTTCTGAATGACGCGGATCTGGTGAACCGACTTTACGAGGCGGGAGCTACATTTTCTTCCGAGATCGTGGAAGAGACATCCCCATTTGTGAGTATTCTGCTGGGGTGGGTACTTCCAATCGTGATATTCGTTGCCGTAGGGCAGCTGATGTTCCGGCGTATGTCCTCGAAGCTCACAGGTGGGGAGAATGCCATGCAGTTTGGTATGGGGAAGAGCAATGCCAAGGTGTATGTGAAATCAACAGGCGGCGTCAGCTTCGATGATGTGGCCGGGGAAGACGAGGCCAAGGAGGTTCTCTCCTAGATCGTTGAGTATCATCATAATCCGGAGAAAAATG
>JAJQDO010000048.1 GCA_021202175.1 Clostridiales bacterium
GACGAATGAGTCCGTTCTTTGTTTGTATCTGTATTATAACCTCTGGCTTCGAATTTGTCAATACTATTTTTTAAAAAAATTTCCGTTTTTTCAAATTGATTAAATATTCTGATAATTATTAGTTTTTAATACAATTAATCCAATTTTATCAGACTATTTTTATGTTAGACATATGCCTGTCAATTCTTTTGCTGATTATGCAGGAAAACCATATATTTTTCAGAAAAAAGATTCGGTTTAAGGTGATTTTTGACAGACCTGACACGCTTTAATCCCGAATCTTAAATTTTTTCCGAATCACATCTCTTCCCCAAAGCTCGACATCATTTTGTCCGGCCAGGTTCCAGGCGCTCTTAGTGAAACCGCTGTTTGTCACCACCATCGCCCGATCCGCATCATAATAAGCGATAGAACCCACCGCTTCCTGTACGGCAGCAATCCCCACGTTCCTTTCATAGTGCTTCGCCTGCACGACAATTTTTTCACCATGTTTTTTTATTACCAGATCCGCTCCATAGTCATGGCTGGCGTCGGTTAGTGTCACGTGGTATCCCAGATGCCGAAACTGCGCCAGAAGATATTTTTCAAAGCTGCGACCACTGAGTTTATCTATTTTTTTCATAGGCATCCTGAGATAACGCCGACTGGAAATCCTCCTGCATAAGATCAGGATGCTGATTGCACAGGCCAGGGCATATCCGACGCTTTGCTCGCCTTGCTGCGCGCAAAACAGAAGATATCCTTTTCCATAGAAATACAGCGCGCCCACAAACGCCATTCCTCCTAAGATGTCAAAATGTATCTTTTTCATATTTTCCACAAAAATTACCTTGTAGAGAGCCGGTCTATGTCGGCTGTCACATACTGTTGCTTCGGGCTCCGCGGAGTATCCGGCCTCGTCATACGGATAACTCCGGCCTCGATTAACGGATCGAGATAGCGCCGAAGTGCATATTGACCGGATGAAATGCCAAGATATTCGATAATCTCAGAGCGCTTCCGCGGAGTACGGCAAAACGCAAGTAAACCCTTTTCATCTGGAACATTGGCGAGAGGTTTATCAAGAGAAACCGGTGTTTGCTCTTGCACAATCTCTGATTTATGATACAGCACAACTTTGAAATCTCCCCGTGAATCCACAAAAACGGGTTCTGGCAAAGACTGTGTTTTCATGGCATATCGTATCGTAGGAATTCCAGAATAACGGTTCTCCGTCTTACCCAAAGTCTCCATCGCTGTAACCAAAACCGGGTTTCTTGTATCCGGCTGAGCATATCCCAGCTGGTCAACAGTAAGACGCCCGTATAATCCTCCCGGATTAATAATTTCCATTCTGTCTGAATACATAATCAGCTGTATCGGCATTCCCTCCGTATGGAAACTATAATCGCGATGTACGAGAGCATTCAGCACTGCTTCGCGAACAGCATCCATCGGATACTGTGGTAAATCAATTCTGGCGCCAGTCTTTCTTTCTATCTTTGTGGCAGTCCGCATATTCTTTCGGACAAATGTCAACGCGTCATCCAGCATATCTGAAAGAGTTCCCTCGATACGTTTTGTATCTGTAAACCGATTGCCATACAAATCGACGTCTCCGATTTCGAGGCCAGGTACGCAGGTTGCAATGATACTAAGTTGTGGGAAATATGCCTGTGGGTATATGCCAAATAACAGCAGAGCGGCCAGCGTAATCTGATTTCCTCTGGTGATATTGGTAAATTCATACTGCTGTTCCAAAGATAAAAAAGCCAGATTTGGTCTATCTTTTCTCTTCTTTGAAAGATACTCATCCAGTTTTATTGGATCCAGGGCATTTATTGACATCCCTTCGATGCCCCGAATATCATCACGATATTTTTTTCGAAACGCTTCATAGCCATATACTTCATACTCCGTCATAGGCTTATCTGCGTCTCCAACCCTGACGTAGGAACCGCGCAACCTGCCTTTCGCGGTTTTGAAACAAGGCCTGTCAGCAATGTCAACAGGTGGTATCTCGGCTGAAACAAATACCATCTCTTCTTCATCACATACCGTAAACACAGGACGTACCACTGGTGTCATTTGCTCGCAGTACTCCATAACCTTTTTCTGCAGGTCCTGCGCATCATATACGCCGACTTTAACAAACCCGTTTTTTTCATCCAACCCGAATATAAATGTTCCTCCGCTGTCCTGATTGGAAAAAGACGAAATCGTATCATATAGTTTCTCAGGGCATCCATAGTGAGCAGCCTTAACTTCTGTTGTCTGTTCTTCACAGCCACGTAATTGAATCAGCTTAATGTAATCATGAAGTTCTTTTTCAACCATATTGTCACCTCTGTTCTTATGTTATCACGCAAAACGCAAGAAGTAAAGAAAGAACGCAAGAAAAATCTTGACAATTTCTTATGTTTTCTTCAAAAGCTTCTTATGTTTTTAAGAAACATAACAATTTGATATCGACACAACATACTTCCTATCGCGCGAGTGCGCATCCATAGCGGAGCATTTTTATCTTATAGGAACGAAGTTTCCTATAAGATAAAAAGCGAGACTTCCAAAGAAATCTCGCTTTGTTCATCAATATGTATCCGAAAGTCATCAATTACAGATCATTCAGGCACTGTGTAAGCAGTTTTTCTCCTGTGGCCTGTATCTGTCCCAGCTGCATGGGGGTGATGTCATCCACGTGAATCCCACAGGCGCAGACCGCAGTACAATTCCCTCGAATGGCAATCGTTTCCGCAAATCGCCGGGCGACCGCTTCATCCTTATGCCCGATACCGTTTAACACGGAGGATGTGGCACTGATGCCTTCTCCCGTCAGGCTCGGTCTGGCCTGTGCCATAACCACACTGCCTACGTGGGGCAGCTCACCACCATATACCGCTATCGTATAATCTTTCCCCATGGGAATAATCTGGCAAGTGAGAGGACAGCCCTGAAAAGCTTCCACATTATATACCTTCCCCTCATGCATCCTCATCACATCCATTCCAGGGTTTGAACTTATCATAAGTAATTTCAAATTGCAGCAGGACCTTGCCGACCACATGATTGATCTGGTCTTCCATGGTTTTCGGTCCATTATAGAAGGTCAGCATCGGTGGCACGATCACACATCCCAGATCCGCCGCTTCCTTCAGGTTGCGAAGATGAAGCCGAGAAAGAGGCATTTCTCTAGGCACGAGGGCCACCTTGCGTCCTTCCTTCATACAAACATCCGCCGCGCGATTAATCAGGTTGTCCGCATAACCAGACACGATGCCCGCCAAACTCTTCATACTGCAGGGCATGACAATCATACCGTCCGTCACAAAAGAACCGCTGGAAATAATCGCCACCATATCCCGGTTATCTTCCACATGATCCGCCAATGCAAAAAGTTTCTCCAAAGGAATCTCACTTTCCAGCTCCCAGGTTCTTCTGGCTCCTTCACTGACTACGAGAAAAATCTCCATGTCACTGACGCAACGCAACGCTTTCAGCAGATAATAACTCATCTCCACGCCACTGGCTCCTGACACTCCCACTATAATACGCATACCCACTGTCTCCTCATTTTTTCTATAATTGACGTTCCTATTTCACACACAAGCCTCTTGTGTCAGCCGGCTATCTTAGCTCACCAGCGGAAGAACATAGGTTACCCAGAACCAGCTGATCGGCATGACCAGAATCATACCCGGAATCATATCTGCTGTCGGGAACATTTTCAGCTTCACCATACGGAAACCGGTAGCCAACATGATAAAGCCGCCGCACGCCTTGAAATCATTGATCATCGTCGGAGTACACAGCGGATAGATGATTCCCGCACAGAAAAACAGAATCAAGAATATGATACACTGTGGTATAGCAATCAATGAGACAACCATTCCCAGATTACAAGCAAAAATCAATGCTGTAAAAAGATCGAGAATAGATTTTGCCATCAAGGTACTATGGTCTCCTGTCATACCGGAGATAATGGAACCGTAGATTCCGGTACCGGAAGCACAGAACAAAACGATCACGGTAACCAGCGTCGCCGTGAATTCCTCCTCAGAAAGCTTACTGGTATCGGCTTTGACCACCTTGGAAACCGCACCCTGCATGATTTTCGCAGCGCCATTGATTCTCTGACCCAGATGGCAGGCCAAACCGAGAGCCGTTCCGATAATAATCGAGAAAACAACCGCTGGCATATTCTCCATCAAAACGATGGTACTGATTCCCATACTCATGGAGCATACTCCAAACACCATATTCAGATTGTCTTTAAAATCATCTTTTAATTTTCCACCGACCAGAGCGCCGATAATACCGCCCACAACAACGGAAAGACTGTTTACGATAACACCAATAGGCATAGATTTTCCCTCCTGTTTCTCTCTTTGAATCTTATGATCTTAGCAGCAAAAATGAGATACTACGGGTTTCTCCGTCCTTCGCACTTTTACCCCTTGCACCATTTTATCTGATAGAATCTACGACATTACGCCGTTTCTTTTGCGCCGACCGCATGAAGCCAACCAGAAAACAGCTGGCCTGATGCGGTCATATATATTATAACATAATTTAAGCGGCAAAAATAACAAAGATAAGTTACTACTGGCTTCTCGTTTATTTAAAAAGCTCCGGAACCCATTTTGCCGGATCCACTTCGAGGAATTTACATCTTTCAAACTCACCCTTCATGTCATACGGTACGGTGCAGTCAAAAATGGCCTTACAAGCGATTCCGTGTACACGGATGGATGGATCAAAGGCCGGATCGTTGGATGGGTCAAGTACATGTGTATGTACGCCTGGAATCGGGATGAAGTCCACATCGCCCTGGAACCGGGTAGTCATCGCCCACATTACATCGCTCATATCAAAGATATCGACATCTTCGTCCACCAGGAACACATGTTTCATCTCACTGAAAGCGGAGAAAGCGAGCAGCGCTGCCTGGCGCTGACGCCCCTCATCGTTGATGTTGTTTTTGCGGAACTGAATGATAGTGACAAACTTTCCACCGCCACACGGAGCCGCATGTACATTGACAAGACGTCCCGGCATCGCGCGCTCTACCATATCGATAACACTGGCTTCCGTAGGGATACCTGCCATGGAAACATGTTCTCCGCTCGGTCCGATACAGCTTTGCATGATTGGGTTCTTTCTCGTAGTAACGGCTTTTACCTTAATCACTGGCAGGTATGCAGGCAGGTCGTCCCCTTTGGCATCTCCGGTATATCCCGGGAATTCCGGCATGGCTTTTCCTGTGTTCGAATTGATATCCTCGCGCATGGTCAGACCAGGTATCAATTCTCCTTCAATAACGTATTCTGCATGAGCGATACAGGTTTCCGGAATCGTCACACATTTTGCCAGTCCTACCGGTTTGCCACGCAGAGCACCGGCAATCTGTAACTCGTTAAATCCGATTGGAGTGGTCGGCGGTTCAAAACCAGCGGACATATATACAGCAGGATCCAGTCCGATACTTACAGAAATCGGCATCGGTTTATTTAACGCCAGATATTTATCCCAGAACGCTCCCAGATGACGGGAACCTGGGGTAATCCACATGGTCATCTCGTCTCTGGACTGGATGCAAAGACGATGGATGGTCACATCCGTGTCACCATTTTCCGGATCGGAACCGGAGCAAAGACCCATCGTTACATAAGGGCCAGCATCCTCCGGTGTATTGGTCGGAGCCGGAACCAGCTTACGCAGATCAAAATCCGGATCTTCGGCGCGATATACGCATTCCTGACAAGGAGCGTCGCCTTCAATCAGTTCCGGCTGAATCGGGTTTTTGACCGCATCCCGCATAAACCAGCCCAGACGTTTATAATCGGTGCCAAGAAGCAGCCCCACTCTCTTACGGCTTGCCAGCATACCGGTGACAACCTTCCCACCCGGAAAGCCCTTTACATTATTAAAGAGCATGGCCGGACCGTCCTCTCTTGTCGGACGCTTCACAGTTCCACCTGCACCGACATAACGGTAAATACCGGAAATCTCCGCATTCGGATCTGCCTCCACGTCGGTTTCCACAAGCTGACCGTTCTGAGTTTTTAAGAACTCCAGGGCACTTCTCAGATCATAAATTTCTGCCATTTTTATTTTCTCCTTACGTTTTTTGAAAAATAGCTTTATGTATCCCTATATTGATATGGAAGTCGTATTGTCTCGCAATTAGCTACCGTTCACATATGCATGAACCGTAGTAATTTTTATCCAACCTCCCAAATCTTATATGAGATTATTATAAAATTATTTTGACTGTCAGGCAATTCCAATCATGGAGCAATTCATTCCAATTTGGAAAGAATGACGAAAAACTTGACATTTCGCGTGCTTTTTTCTACAATTTATTATAAAAGCGTTCTCAATGGACAAGCAGATAGGCAAGCTTGCTTGTCCAGATATTTGGACATTATCATACTTTTATCACTCAAATCATTACATGCAGCGGAATAGGGGGATTTTTATGAACACATCATATTTTCGGGAATTTATCGTACTTGTAGAGACGAAAAGCTACTGGGAAGCCTCAGAACGTCTCTACATGAACCAGTCTACCCTCTCCAAGCACATAAAAGCCATGGAACAGGAGCTGGATGTGCCTCTGTTTGAACGCTCCACCCGCCGCGTGGAGCTGACCCCCTACGGGAAAGCCCTGCTGCCCTATGCCCAGTCCATCATCAGGGAGGAAACCGAGTACTCCTCCCTCTTCCTGCAAATGAAAAATCAGGAGAAGGGTCTTCTGGTCATCGGCAGCATCCCCGTCATGGCGCAGTACGGGATTTTAAATTATCTGACAACTTTTCAGCAGAAATATCCACAAAATAATATCAAAATCCTGGAAGAAGATCCGCAGAATCTTTTCGCTCTTCTGCGCAACAGAAAATGCGAATTGGCCTTCCAGCGTGAATCCAAACTGGACTTTGAAAAAAATTTCATGGAAGACCAGGAATTTATCCGCATTCCCATAGTGCAAGATTACCTTGTGGCGCTTTTCCCCGCCGGACATCCTCTTGCAAAGAAAGAACAGGTAACGCTTCGGGAATTGCGGGATGAGAATTTTTGCATGTTAAAGGAAGGAACCCTGATGCATAACCTGTGCATTGATGCCTGCCATGCCTCCGGCTTTCTCCCCAGGATTTCCTATACCAGTCATCGAATTGAAAACCTTTTGGATATGATCTGTACCAGCAATCACGTCGGTCTGTTAATGAACCGCCATCTGAACCTGTTGGAAGGCATCCGTATCCACACGGACAGCGACTGGGCCGCTGTTCCTGTCAACCCACGGATTTATTCCCAGATTTCTCTGTGTTATCTGGCCAACGTTCCTCTCTCCGAAGCCGCGAAAGCATTTGTGGGGATGATTCGCTGATCCACTAATTATTATAAATTTTAGTTATCAAGTGCAAAAAGTACACTATCTACCCCTATATTTTCCATTGTTTTTGTGCAAATCCTACATTATAATTTAATGTAATAAATCCGTGTGTGAGTGTCATATATGAAGCAAATGGAGACGATATGTAAATCTTTGCGCTGCACCTGACATACCGGGAGTCTTTTGGACTATTCTGAATAGAACCTAAGACATGCGACCTGTTCTAAATCGAACATTAATTATAGCAAACGACATAAAATCGTTTCGTCATATGAATCTGCATATAAACTAATAAAGAAGGGTGGGAATATTTTGTCCGTTTTTGATACTTATTTTCTGATGACGGAAGCAGACGTCATCGCCTATGTACAGGAAAAGACTGACTTTTTCGCAACAGATGCCGCACTTACCTGTGCCGAAATCGGTGATGGCAACCTGAACTATGTCTTTCGAGTGAAGGATGAGTACAGTGGCCGTTCCATCATCGTCAAACAGGCGGGACTTCACCTTCGTATATCTGATGAGATGACATTATCCACAGACCGCGGCCAGATTGAAGCCAATATATTGAAGCTGCAGGGAGCGCTTTGCCCCGGTCTGGTTCCGAAGGTCTATCTCTATGACGATGTCATGTGTGCCATCATCATGGAGGATATGGTCGGACATACCATGATGCGAACCGGCCTCATAAATCACCAAACCTATCCACAGTTCGCAGAACAGATTACTACATTTCTTGTGGATACTCTCCTGATGACCACGGATATCGTCATGGACCACCAGGAACGAAAAGCTCTGATACGGGAGTTTTCGAATCCCGAGCTTTGTGATATCACGGAAAATCTCGTCTTCGGTGAACCGATGTTAAATTATAACGGTCGAAACGATGTTTTTCCACCGCTGCAGGAGTTTGTGGAGAAAGAGATCTACCAGGATATTGCTCTGCAGGCGGCTGTCGCCCGCTTAAAGTTCCGTTTCATGAACGATCCGCAGTCTCTGATCCATGGCGACCTGCACACGGGATCGATTTTCATCAATGCGGAGCATACCTTTGTTTTTGACCCGGAATTCGCCTTCTTCGGGCCGATGGGCTATGATATCGGAAATGTAATCGCCAACCTGTTCTTTGCCTGGGCGAACGGAAATGCTACCATAGAGGATGCCAGCGAAAAAACATACTTTTGCGGCTGGTGCGTGTGCACTATAATGGAAATCGTCGATATGTTCCGGGAAAAATATCTTACGCTCTATGAGGAGCAGGTAAAGGAACCGCTCGCCAAAACAGAAGAATTCAAACGCGATTATCTCAAAGAGATTCTCACGGATACCGCAGGCTATGCCGGCACCGAATGTATCCGGCGCATCGTCGGTATCGCCCATAATAAGGATATCACGGTAATAACGGATACGGACAAACGAACAGATGCCGAAAAGATAATTCTGACCTTTGCCAAAGATCTGATTCTGCACGCAGAAGAATTCCAGACCGGCGGTGATTATTATCGAGCCATGGAACAGGCGATCCGCGCCGTAGAACCGGGGAATCCACTGATTGGGCCGGAACGGACGATCCTTGATTACGATACGGTCTCTCTCGATGATGATCAGCATGCCATGGTCATCATCGACCAGACCAGGCTGCCTTCCCGTATCGAGATGCTTTCTCTCACAAAGCAGGAAGACATCTGGGACGCCATCTATCAGCTGAAAGTGCGGGGAGTGCCAGCCATCGGCGTCGCTGCTGCCATTGGCGTCTACCTGGCAGCCCGCGAGATTACGGCGACAGACTACGAAGAGTTCTACCGGCAGTTTAAAGCCGCGGCAGACTACCTGAACTCCGCCCGGCCGACGGCGGTGAATCTCTCCTGGGCGTTGCAACGCATGGAATCTGTAGTGAAGGAACATAAAACAGAGCCTGTCAATCAGATTATAAAGGCACTTCACGATGAAGCCCTCGCCATTCGGGAAGAAGACATCATCGTCTGCCGCTCCATCGGAAAATACGGCCTTTCTCTGGTGAAACCAGGAGACGGTCTGCTGACCCACTGCAATGCAGGACAGCTTGCCACAGTTCGCTATGGAACAGCCACCGCGCCGATGTACCTCGGTTTGGAAAAAGGCTATGATTTTAAAATCTATTGTGACGAGACGAGACCTTTGCTTCAAGGCGCACGGCTTACCAGCTTCGAGCTGTCCAGCGCCGGTCTTGACGTGACCGTGCTTTGTGACAATATGTCTGCCTCCCTCATGCGCCAGGGCAAGATCAACGCGGTCTTTGTCGGCTGCGACCGAGTCGCCGCGAATGGAGATACTGCGAATAAAATCGGCACATCGATGGCTGCATTCGCTGCCAAACGGTACGGTGTTCCATTTTATGTCTGCGCGCCGACCTCCACCATCGACCTTGCGACGTCCACCGGAGATGATATCGTAATCGAAGAACGGAAACCGGAGGAAGTGACTTCGCTATGGTATGAGAAACCGATGGTCCCGGATGGCGTCAAAGTATATAATCCGGCCTTCGACGTGACTGACCATGACCTCATCACTGGCATCGTCACCGAGTTCGGCATCGCCTATCCGCCTTATGAGAAATCGTTCCGGGAAATCTTCCTGAAAAAACAGATTAAGGATACTGTGGAACGAATGTTGCGGGAGTAATGCGCCGAGCACAACCTTGTATCCATAATAAAGTATATTATCGTATAAGAACAAGAATATCCCATACAATAAAAGGGCAGTCATTTCCATTAAAAACGACTGCCTTTTATCTTTTTCATGGTATTCTTTTTTATCTATTTATCTAAAGCTACAGCAAAGATATTCTCGTAATCCTACAATTAATGATATATCGCGTCAACATAAACGTTCCTTTTTTCCACTCGGTACAGCATAACATAATCATGTCTTCTGAAATGAATCACGCGATATCCATGCTTTCTAAGCTTGGGGTTCTCACATAATTTAATACTTGCAGCTAAATGTTGCAGTTCTTCTAACGTCTCACCTGCATCAAGATAAACACTTTCTGCAGCAACGTCATTCATCAATGTGTAAAAAATGTAATCCACATACTCCCTTAACTGCTCTCTTGCATTTGGTGAAAAGATAACGTTAAATAAAACCAAACTCTTTACCTATCTCGCTCATAACTTCTTCTGCCGGAATACCTTCCCCGTTTGCAATCTGTCTGCGAGACTCAGCAAGAGTAGCAAGAATCTGATCCTCAGTCAACGAAACAAATGGATTAGCCGGTTTTTTTGATGTAAATAAAAACTGTGCGTATTCTTTCACTTTCATTCTTTCATCTTCAGGCATCGCTTCCATCATGGATACTGTTTCTTCGATCGTGAGACTCATGAAAAACCTCCTCTCAGACTTTGCTCTGTTGTTTTAATATCTTAACATATATAAATATCCATCGCAACAGCAAATTTTGAACTTTCAATGGGTTATTGACGCAAAGCCATAAACGGCTATCAATTATAATAAAAAATCAGGAGCCAGCCAAATATCTGACCCCTGATTATTATATTGATTACAAACCTGTTAAATTCATCCTGCCTACTCTACATCTATATATCTAAAATCGTTTATTCCACATCTGCCAACGCAGCCAGATCTTCCTCTCCGGTACGAACCTTGATGACTCTGTCTACATTGTAAACGAAGATTTTTCCATCGCCGATATGTCCGGTGTAAAGAACTTCCTTCGCGGCTTCAATGACATTGTCTACCGGGATATTGCCAACGACAACCTCAACCTTAACCTTCGGCAGCAAAGTCGCGTCAATCTCTGCTCCACGGTATCTCTCGCCGGCACCCTTCTGAATGCCGCAGCCCATTACCTGGATAACGGTCATGCCAGTCATGCCGACATCGTTCATGGCCTTACGTAATGCATCGTATCTGGAAAGTCTGGCGATGATGACTACCTTGTACATGCCGGTTGAAGAAGGTACCGGTGTTCTCGCAACCCGAATCGCCGCATTCTTTTCTGCTTCCGATGCCGAGATATATTCATCGGAACCAAGCAATGTATTTTCATTTTCCTGCATAATCATGGTATTCGAAATATCCATGATGGAGAATCCTGCGTAAGCGGACGGAAGACCATGTTCTGTCGAATCCAGACCAACAATCTCCTCTTCTTCTGTGACACGAAGACCGAAGATTGCTTTGATTACCAGGAACGTAATCGTGATTGCCACTGCCGTCCATGCTGCCGTCGCAAACATACCGATAAACTGCAGTCCCAGCTGATGAAAACCGCCGCCATAGAAAAGGCCTTTGCCGGCAATCTGGTTTGCGCCGTATGTCATGCCATCGCCGATTCCTCTGGCAAATGCAGGTGCGGTGTCTGTTGCGAAAAGACCAACAGCCAATGTTCCCCAGATACCGTTCATCATGTGAACCGCTACCGCGCCGACCGGGTCGTCAACCCGCAGCTTTCTGTCAAGCAGCCATACGCCAAAGACAACCAGCAAACCGGCAACCGCACCGATGATGATAGCGCCAAAGGCATCACAGACATCACAAGGAGCCGTGATGGCTACCAGACCAGCCAAAGACGCATTCAAGCACATAGATACATCCGGTTTGCCATATCTTACCCAGGTAAAAATCATACACACTACGGTCGCTACCGCCGGTGCAATCGTCGTTGTCACAAAAATAGATCCAAGCTCTTCAATGGATGTTGCCGCAGCGCCGTTAAATCCGTACCAGCCCAGCCAAAGGATAAACACACCCAGACAACCAATCGGAAGATTGTGTCCCGGAATAGCATTTACTTTTGTAATATTTCCATCCTTATCTTTCTTAAACTTCCCGATACGAGGTCCAAGAATCGCCGCTCCGATCAGGGCGCTGATACCACCGACCATATGAATGCAGTTGGAACCGGCGAAATCGTGGAAACCCATCTGCGCCAGCCAGCCGCCGCCCCATGTCCAATGTGCTTCAATCGGATAAATGATTGCGGAAATCACACCGGAGTAGATACAGTAAGAAAGAAACTTTGTTCTCTCTGCCATGGCTCCGGAAACGATCGTCGCCGTTGTCGCGCAGAACACCAGGTTAAATACGAAATTAGACCAGTCAAAACTTGCATAGCTTGTGAAAATATCGAATCCCGGTTTTCCGATGATTCCCATCATATCCTCACCCAGCAATAATCCAAAACCAATCAGGATAAACATCACGGTACCGATACAAAAATCCATCAGGTTCTTCATCAGGATGTTACCAGTATTCTTCGCTCTGGTAAAGCCAGCCTCTACCATGGCGAATCCGGCCTGCATCCAGAATACCAGTGCGGCTCCGATCAGGAACCATACGCCAAATACATTGTCCTGTATAATCTGTAATACTTCATTTGTCATACTTATTCCTCCTCATAACTAAAATCGTGAATAACATAGGATAAACAATACGTATCGTTTGCAAAATGTCATCCGATTACATCATTATCTGGTTACATAATTACCTGGATACATAGAAAAAGCGCCGAAACCTTTTGTTTCAGCGCCTTTGCTAACCATGTAATAAGTTTACACGATTTAAAGAATAAATCAAGATGCGAATCTAATTAAAAAAATTAAGAAAATTCTTTAAATTTCGGCATTTTCACGGCGATTTTTATACCGCGATTCTTGTTCCTTTATTATGTGAAGTTTTATATGATATATGCTTTATTTTATTAATTATTTTTTCTCCATCCGGCCGGATATTTGTTCTTTAACATAATTCCTGAAAGTTTACAAAATCCAATGGAGTATCCGCCAGCAAGAACAAGCCTCCATCCATTTCCGCTTGTATCCATATCTTCCAGATTCAGGCTCTCCCCATGGAGATATTTTAGCAACCGTTCGTCATCTTCCCGAAAGTCAATACAGGCATCAAAACTGTCCTTTGACAATGCTAACGCAAAGGGCTGAGACGGCTCAAATCTCTTCTTTTTCAAGTCCCCCAGATACACTCCTTTTCGCAGGAAATGCAGTTTCCCTGTCCAGGTTCCTGCCGCGCCCATGCTCTTTTGCCTGGAGAAATTTTTCTTTGCGCTTTCCCTTTTGGAACTGCGATTATTCTTTTTCTCTCTGCGGCCACTTTGTGCATCATTATTATGTGAATTCTTTCCGGTCCGCTCAACTCCATCTATTCCGTCTATTCCATCCATATCATAAAACATATCCTCTGGCACATAATAAACCTTATCCCCGTGAATCTCCACCTGCTCTGCCCGAATGTCCCATTTGACATGAACAAAAAAATCAGCCAGAGCCTGCCGCTGCTCCTGATTCAATCCTTTACAGGAATCCCACCAGGATTCCTGCTTCAGTGCCAGCTGACGGCTGTCGCCAGCCTTTATTCGGGCCTTTCTTTCTTGGGGACGATTCTCTTTCGCCTTCTTGCCAGTTTCCTCCTCTTTGCAAACATTGGAGGGAATCCCTTCCTCCTTCTATCGAAGCAACGCCATAAAATGTCCCTCACCGTCCATCTTATGCGGCCAGATGCGCCGACAAAGCCGGCAGCTCTCATCAAATGCCTCCCCATCGAAAGACGTCAGCCCTTCCGAAAACCCTTCATAATCTTCCATAGGCACGACTTCCATCTCCGGGCGCTCCCGAAGCAGGTGCGTGATGGTTCGCTCATTTTCTGCGGGGGAAAAGGTACAGGTAGAATAAAACATCAATCCCCCCGGGCGCAGCATGTCCGCGCCATGGAGGATAATCTCCCGCTGCAGTTGGGAGAAATATTCCGGTCCCTTTTCCAGCCAGGCTTCCGCCACCGCAGGATTCTTCCGGAACATGCCTTCCCCGGAACAGGGCGCATCTACCATAATCTTATCAAAATAACACGGGAAACGCTCTGCCAGGATGTAAGGCGCCTCATTCGTCACAAAGGCATTCGCAATGCCGAACAACTCCATATTGCGCAAGAGCGCCCTCGCCCTGGCTGTATTGATATCATTCGCCACCAGCAGTCCCTGCCCCTGAAGCGCCGCTCCCAGGGCAGTCGCCTTTCCTCCCGGAGCCGCACATAGATCAAGAACCCTGTCTCCCGGCTGCACGGGAAGCCGCGAAGCTGGCGTCATAGCGCTGGGTTCCTGCAGATAATACAGCCCCGCCGCATAAAAGGGATGCCTTGCCGGAGCATCCCCCTCCTCATAAAAGTAACCATTGGGAATCCACGGTATTTTTTTCAAAGGAAAAGGAGCAATCCTTTCGAATTCCTCCAATGTCACTTTTAATGTATTCACCCGCAGACCGAAGTCCCTTCTCCTGTCATATCCCCGGAGAAACGCTTCGTATTCCTCTCCCAGCAGCTTCTTCATCGTATCCAAAAACCGAACCGGTAAGTCTGCCATATATCTTCTCCTCACTCTATTACTGGATCTTCCATCCTCTTTGCCTATATGGTGTCTGAGTATAGCCTTCCTCATCCCACTCTGTATATCTTACCATCTTCGCCAGTAGGGCGTCGAAGGTACCCACGCATCTTCTTTCCTCATCCGCCTCGTTGGCTTGCGCCGCCTTTTTTCTATCGCGTTTAAGCGGCCCTGTCAAGAAGCCCGTAATGTTTAGGAAGCCTGTCCATCCTTCTTTCCCTCACACTCACGTTTTCTTCGGAGCATTTCCGCGAAAATCTCTTTTCTCGTGACGATTCCAATGAAAACATTCCTTCCATCCACCACCGGAACGAAATTCTGATTCATAATATACTCATCCAGTTCCGCCATGTTAGCGTCAATGCTGACAGCCTTGTAATCCCATCTTTTTCTAATACCAGACACGCGGGTCTTACGCATGGCTTCCATGTCCATATGGTAGTCTTCAATCAGATCCCAGAGAAAATCACCCTCACTGACTGTTCCGACATAATGGCCCTCCCTGTCCACAACAGGAACTGCCTGATATCCGTTCTTATGTATGATGCGAAGAGCACGCGCAACCAAATCGTCCTGCTCTATGTACGTCACTTCGTTTTTAGGAAGCAGATAAAATAATATATTCATAATTAACCTGTGGTATCCCTCTCTTTCTATTTTGTTTCGTCTATTTTACCACATCTGCTCCCGTTTATGGGGAAAAATTTGTAACTTTCATGAAATCTTCATATTTTTGTAATCAATTTCAAGAAATCGCATAAATAAAGGCTCTAAGCAACGTTGGGCAGCTGAAATTACATAAAAAGGGGCAAATTAGGAGGCAGCTGATGATTATTTTAATATTTTTTATTTTGACCTATGGTGTCCACGCTTATGGATACATTATAAAAACAAAAGGCTATAGAACTCCCTACAGCCTTTTTTAATCTTCATAATGCCCTTTACAGGCCACTACTTTAATGTTCTGCAACTCATCAATCTCATATACAAGCCTGTTTTGTTCGTCTATTCTCCGTGAATATCCTGGGTCGTACTTCAATTTTTCTGGTTTCCCGGTTCCATGTAATACTCCGTTTTTCTGGATATCTTTCAACAGGGCATTAATTTTTTTCAGCGTTTTCTTGTCTTGGGTTTGCCAATATAGATATTGGTCAAAAGCTTCATCTGTAAATGTGATACTATTCATTTGCCATGTTCTCCAATTCTTCCATGGATTTTATGACAACTTCCCCACGTTCCAGTTGTCCGCGGCTTCTCTCCAACATGGCTAAATAATCCGCATTATGCTGTGCTTTCTTTAGCTTGTTGTATTCTGATTCAGAAATCATTACAACGTTTTTATTCTGCGGTCTAGAGATTATAATGGTTTCTCCCTTGATTGCTTCATCACACCAGCTTTTAAAGTTGTCCCGTATGTTCATGCTTTTTACTGCTAACATGATATCACCCCTATTATTTTTTCGTACATTTTTTAGTATGTATTTTTGTACGTTTATGATACAATAATTATGATTTTTTGTCAATCGGGTATCGTTTATTCTGTCAAGCTGTTTTTTCAAAAAATATATACCCCCATCTGACACATGACTTTAATGACTAAATTATTTGTTTCTGCTCTTGTATTCTTCAATGCATTCATCACTTATGTAAATCCTCTCTTTTCGCCATCCTTGTTCATCACTTTTTTGTACTTGAATTCTTGTATATCCAACTGCTTTAATACAGGAGCCGGAACTCATGAATGTCTGCAAAAAGATCGCTACATTCGTCCGCCTGGATAGTATGGCTCATGGATATCGGACAGATATATTTTTCCCAAGCCTACATGGAACTAATCAGATTAATTAAAGTACAGATTTTTTAGGGGCAAAAGGGCACGTTTTTTACAGGAAAACTGCAATTTCCAATATCATACAGTGCCAAAATACCGCAAAAATAAGCCATATTTGTTGCTTTTTACTGGTTAGCGTAAGGTGGATTACAGAAACTTCATATTTTTGTAACTGTTACGAGGAACCGTAACTCCCTAATCGTTACCATTAGCAAGGCTTATGCAATATATTGCCGCATCAAACGAAAACATCATTTCCAAATTCCTCCAACGCCAGTCTGGCAGCGCCTATGGAACATGCATGTTCATGAATATGACATGGATAAATATAATCAATATCTCTGGCAAACAAGTCATACTTTTCCGCTTTTTCTTTTAATTTATCCAGATACGATTCCATGAAGCCCCCAACCTCTCCTCCGACTATAACCGGCTCATCACAGACCATTCGAAGATTCGTTATCAGAATAGCCAGATTCTCCAAATAGCCATCCCATGTCTTACAGAGTTCTTCCTGCCCCGATTGAAGCCCCAAAAAGAATTCAGAAAGAGATCTGTTTCCTATTTTCAACACATTGGATGACAGATAACTATCCGCGCATCCGATTTTTCCACAATAACAAGGTATTCCATGGGGATGGAGCACAACATGACCCACTTCTCCCGCCTGGAATGTGTCCCCAAGAAACAAATGTCCATCCTCCAGCAACGCTCCTCCAACCGTTTCATTGAGAGAAAGATACAGATATCTGCCGCGCTCTGGCGTCACTTCTGAAAAGCCGGCACAATTCGCGTCATTGTAAACACGTAAAGGATAAGGAATATGCGTGCGAAATCGATCGAGGCTCATATATTCTAAATGCAGGATATGTGAACGGGTCAGGAAATCTGTCTGTGCATTGATTATCCCTGGAAATGATATCCCTACACCGAGTAATTTTTCCGTCTTGATATCATATTTTTTTAAAACATCTTGAACGGCGTCTCCCAAATGCCTATACCATTCCGGTTCATCACGAAAAACGAGCGGAATCATGTCATTGGTCATCAGATTACCGACAAAATCGGTAATAGTTATCTCGACATAGTGCAATGCTACCTCAATGCCCAAAGCGAATCCGATGTCTCTGACCAGGCGAATGCGTTTCGCCTTCCTCCCACCCGTAGATTCGTTGACCCCACATTCTTCCAAAAAACCCCTCTCCAACATCTCATTAACATTTTGCAGAGTGGTGGGCATACTCAGATTCAGTTCCTGTGCGATATCCTGTTTGGTCAGTTCCCCTCGTGTGCGCAAAAGCTGGTAGATTGATTCTTGGTTTTGCTCTTTTACCTTTTTCGTCTTATTCATTTTCGTCATGCCCCTCACTTTGTTAAAGATTTTTATCAAAGGTATTATATAATATTTTTTACATAATTGCAACAGCTGGGCAGGCCGTCCACAACTCAAAATGTAGAATTGAAAGTCAAAGGCAAATTAGTTGTCGGACAGCGTATAGGGAGTGTCTAAGACAATAAAAGAAGGGGCTGTCGGGAAATGGATGGTCCTAGACAGGGAAGGCAGTGACCCGGAAGG